>NZ_CP151979.1:605000-907500 GCF_038593265.1 Ureibacillus sp. FSL W7-1570 | reverse complement strand
CAAATTATTGTCGTCAGCGAAGAAATCGCGAAAAACGGAATCAGTGAGATCATGGATTTTTTGAGAAGGGATTATGAAGTTCGGAGAAGCGCCTGGCTCATGATTACAGATGGGGGGGAGGCCCAAGATATATTGAATGCCACGCCCCCAATCCAAACGGTACCTTCTTTATATTTATCCAACACATTGAAAGATGCGGTACGATTCGGAAAATTGCCGAAAGAGTTTTTGGGGAAGATATGGATCGATTTTTCGGATATCGGGGTGGATGCCATGATTCCCCTCGTCAAATCCATGGGGGATCATATTCTCGTGCATGGGCTCGCGTACTTTAAAGGAGATAAGATGGTTGGAAAACTGACACCGACCGATACAGGTGCCATATTGGCGATGCAAGGCATGAATCCCGCAGGATATTCGAACGTTGTTGAAACGGAGGATCAAAGCGGAGTATACCTTATCAAGCCGCAAAGAAGAAAGTCGAAAATTTCGGTGAAACTGGTGGATGGTGAACCGAAAGTGACCATCAATGTGAAAATAGAAGGGTTTGTGGAAGAACAAAATCATGTAAATGATTTAAGCAAAGACAGGCTGGAGGAGCTCGAAAAGACTTTATCCAACTACGGTGAAAAAGCATTGTCCAAGCTGATGAAAAGACTTCAGCAAGATGAATCGGATATTCTTGGAATTGGAGCGAGGGTGAGGGCGAAATATCCGAAATATTGGCATGAAAAGGTCAAAGACGATAAGGGCTGGTATGAAGTGTACAAGGATTTGGATATTCAAATTCATTTGGATTATAAAATCCGTCGTGTCGGCATGGAATGGAAATAGGAAATTTATTTGATTCAGGCTGTCCTTTCAATGATATACTCATTGTTGGACAGCCATTATTTTTTGTTGATTTTAAAAGGAGCGGACAAGGTGGGCAAAATCATTTTTATTACCGGTGGAGTCCGGAGCGGAAAAAGCGCCTTTGCGGAACACTATGCGAAAACCCTTTTTGGGCGGCATCAGAAAGGGTTATTTTATATCGCTTCCGGCGTCCCTTTTGATGAAGAAATGAAAAAGCGGATACGCCGGCACCAAAATGACCGGGAACGATCACAATTGCCGTGGGTGACAATGGAAGTCGCCGATGACCTGCCGCAAGCGACTTTCGGTGCGGACGACATTGTATTGTGGGATTGTATCACGACCTGGTTAAACAATGTATTGTATAAAACGGAACAGAGTGAAAATCGATATGTAAAAATTCAACAATCGATTGAAAGATTCCAACAAACGGTCGGGCGATGGAAACAGGACGGTGCCATTGTGCTGTTGGTATCGAATGAAGTGCTCGATGAAGCCTCTTCAATCTATGAGGAAGTCAATTTATATCGTGAACTGATCGGCAAGCTTCATCAATGGATTGTGGCAATTTGCGATGAAGCGTATGAATTGGATTATGGAATCAATGTACGTAGGAAATAGGCGGTGTTTTTGTGAAAAATTTAGTATATGGATTTTTATTATCTTTGCAATTTTTTACTTCCTTTCCCATCCGGAAGGCGCTTCCGATGACGGACAAAAGCGTGACAGCAATGTTTGGCGCAATGCCGTTTATCAGCCTGTTGATGGGAATGGCGGTTGTACTGGTGATCCGATTAAATGATGTTTATTTTGAATTTTCCCCGCTTTTTTTAGCCATTTTGGTGGCGGTGCTGAATGTGGCCATGACAGGCGGTTTGCATCTGGATGGCTGGATTGATTTGGGGGATGCGTACTTTTCCTACCGTGACAAAGAAAAAAGGCTGGAAATTTTGAGCGACTCCAGGGTTGGAGCATTCGGCGCGATCGCTTTGGCGGTCCTATTATTATTGAAAGTGGGCATTTTTCATGAGATGTTCCTTCAGCGCCCTTCACATCTTTTTTATTATGTTCTTATAGTGCCCCTTTTGTGCCGTCTGGCGATCATGATCTATTTTAATATGTCGGTCAATGTGAAGGAGTCGGGATTGGCCGCTTATTTTAAAAAACAGGTGATTCCGGGTCGTCTTTGGATCTTTATAGGGGTTTATCTGTTGATCATTCTCGTGTTTGGAATTTTGTTGAAGGACGTTTTTTTCTTTGTTTTGCTAGTGGTCATGCTGATTTCGGCCTTATTTTACCGAAACTGGACGTACAAACATTTCGGCGGCATGACGGGCGATTTGCTCGGCGCATTATATGAAGGGATGGAACTGGTGCTATGGGGAATTCTGTTGTTGTGCATCTGATTCGCCACGAAAAAACGAAGGCGAATTGGCAACGGAAATATCTTGGATGGACGGATGAACCGATCGCGATCCGGAAGGCGGTTTGCTCGGTTCCGGTACATACAGAAACCGTCTATGGCAGCGATTTGAAACGCTGCCGGGAAACGGCAGAACTGTACTTTCCCAATGCCCGGTACCTCCCGTTTTCCGGTTTGAGGGAACTCGATTTCGGGGATTTTGAGATGAAAACCTATGAAGAATTGAAACATTTTGAAACCTATCGCCGATGGATTGATGCGCCGTACAAGGTGACGCCCCCCGACGGCGAATCTTTTGTTGATTTTGAAAAGCGGGTGCTGGACACGTTTCATCATATTGTGGGCAGCGGAGGAGAGTATGTGTTTGTCGTCCATGGCGGGGTGATCCGATTGTTGATTTCAAAATTTTTGAAGGAACATAGTTTCCAGGAAGTGACGGCAGAGCATCGAACGATTTACACTTTCGTTTGGGATGATGTTGGATCGTTGAAAGGGGGAGAAGCATGCAATCGGTTATCGGTGGCGCCTATAACGGTAAGAGAAAATTTGTAAAGGAATCATTGAAAGACTTGGAGAATCAGCGGATCTTTTTCTTTGAAGGGGAAATTCCGGACGGCCCCTTTACAAAAGGGGATTATGTCATCGTTGGCCATTTTGAAAAGATGGTCCCCCAATACGAAGGCTTGTCCGAAGATGAAATTGTGGAACAAATGATGGCCAAGTTGTTGAAATTGGATGAAGTGACGAATTTGATTTGCATATGCACAGACATCGGCCGCGGCATCGTCCCCCTTTCCAAAGAGGAGCGCCATTTGAGGGATACTTGCGGCCGGTTGTATCAGCAACTGTTTGAAAAGAGCGAAAAAGTGATCCGGGTGTGGTATGGGATTCCTGAAGTGTTGAAAGGGGACCATTGCCGTTTGATCAAATCTTAAACACACCAATTGAAAACTTCTGCAACCAAATTATCGGTGCAGAAGTTTTTTTCATGCAAAAAACATGACCCATCCGATGAGGATGATGGCAAGATCCGCGCTGATATGCACCACCCAGGAGCCTTTAAAGGAACCGGCCCGTTTCGTGAGAACGTCAAAAACAAAACCCACGGCAAATAATGAGAGAAGAATAAGGAGCATAATCCAAAGGGAAAACCAGCTTTGAAACAACGCAATATGATAAATGGAAAACAACAAGGAAGAAAACCCATAGGCGGTTTTCCGGTAACCCGATTCATAAAGATTCAAGAAGATGAATCCCCGGAAAAAGAACTCTTCCAAAAAAGAATTCCCAAAAATGATATAAATGCCTCTCAAAATATACTCGTTTTTTGACAGTTCCAGTTCTTTCAGGATATTGGAAAAGTCCACAAAGGAACCAAAGAGCCAAAAAACAAGCCAAATGATGCAGAAAACAGCGGTGGAAAGGGCAAAGCTCAACCGCAGCCCCGATTGTTTTTCTTTCATCCTTTTGGCAGGTTGAAACCATTTCCAATAAATCAGCGGAATGGAGGTAAAAAAGATAATTTTGAAGATCGTTTTGATTTCATAGGTGGATAAAAGAATCTGTTCAATGATGTATAACATGATGCATGCAAAAATGGACGCAACAATGATGAAAGCGGGTTCTTTGTATTTATGAATCAATGACAATAAACTGCAACTCCTTTTTGGAAAAAAACAACTGAATTGGATTGTACTATATAAACGTTTCAACCTCCCATCCGGTTTCGGAGAAGAGGAAGTTGGATGGAAATCATTGAAATCATTGAATTTTTAGAAGATTTATAAAAAATAGTAATTTACTAGAATATTTTACCGTTAATATAGAAAAATAAAGCAAAACTGATTTTAAAGGTTTTTATAGTGAAAACAATTTCTTCTATTATTATGTAGTTGATTTTTATATAACAGATGAAACAGAAAACTATTGTTATATAACAAAAATGGTGCTAGGATATGTTTATATTCAAAATAAAAAGATTATTAGAATAATGAAATGGAAAGTAGAGAGAGAAAGGGGAATAAAAGGGGATGAATGCAATCACCATTGTAATCGGGGCAATCTGCATTTTAGTAATTGCTTACCGATTTTACGGCATTTTCTTTACGAAAAAAGTGTTGAAAATCAAAGATGATCAACCGACACCGGCACATACATACAATGACGGAAAAGACTTTGTGCCAACAAATAAATGGATTGCTTTTGGCCATCACTTTGCGGCCATTGCAGCGGCTGGTCCATTGGTGGGACCGGTGTTGGCGGCCCAATTCGGATATCTGCCGGGATATTTATGGCTTTTGATTGGGGCCGTTATTGGCGGGGCTGTGCATGATGCGGTGGTGTTATTCGCATCCATGATGAAAGGCGGAAAATCCCTTTCAGAAGTCATGAAAGAAGAATTGGGACCGGTTGCCGGCTTTTGTACAGGCCTTGCCATGCTATTTATTATCACCATTACGATGGCAGGACTTTCCATGGTGATTTTGGGGGCGTTGGCTGAAAATCCATGGGGCACATTCGCCGTTGCTTCCACCATTCCAATCGCCATGATCATGGGATTGATCAACCGGTTTACCGGAAATATCAAATTATCGACCATCATCGGTGTGGTTCTGCTCGTTGCGGCAGTCTTCTATGGACCATCCATCCAAGGCACTTGGTTGGGGGATGTATTAACTTTAGATAAAGATACATTGGCGATGATCTTGCCGGTTTACGCGTTCTTTGCGGCAGCCTTGCCGGTATGGTTCCTGCTTGCACCGAGAGATTATCTGTCCAGCTTTATGAAAATTGGGGTATTTATCGCGTTAATCATTGGGGTATTTATTATAAATCCAACAATACAATTTCCAGCCATTATTCCGGATTTTATTAATGGCGGCGGTCCCATTGTTGCGGGTCCTGTATGGCCATTTGTATCCATCACCATCGCCTGCGGTGCGATTTCCGGTTTCCACGCGTTTGTAGGCTCCGGTACAACACCGAAAATGCTGAATCGTTGGGAGGATATCCGACCTGTCGGATTTGGTGCCATGTTGGTGGAATGTGTGGTAGGGGTGATGGCATTGGTTGCCGCGACGGTTCTACATCCGGCCGACTATTTCGCCATCAACTCGGCGCCTGAAAAATTCGCCCAATTAGGCATGACGGTCGTGGATTTACCGGTGCTTTCCGAAGCAATCGGCATGGATCTTGAAGGGCGTACTGGCGGTGCGGTGACATTGGCTGTGGGGATGGCTTCCATTTTCTCAGGCATCAAATGGTTCAGCCATTTGACAAGCTACTTCTATCAATTCGTCATCATGTTTGAAGCCGTCTTCATTTTAACGGCGATTGATGCCGGTACGCGTACGGCCCGATATTTGATTCAAGACTTTTTGGGGAATGTGATCAAACCGTTGAAGAAAACGGATTCGATGCTTGGAGCAATCGGTGCAAGCGCCTTGGCCTGCTTGATGTGGGGGTATTTATTGAATTCCGGGGACATCGCATCCGTATGGGCGCTGTTCGGGGTATCCAACCAGTTGATGGCATCCATCGGGTTAGTGTGCGGCGTGACATTTGTATTGAAAATCGCAGATAAACGCATTTACGCCCTGACATGTTTGATTCCGCTCGCTTACCTATATGTGACGGTCAATGTGGCAGGCATCTGGATGATCAAAAATGTCTACTGGAACGAAGCGGCAAGTGGATTCAATATGGTGAATGGCGTGTTATCGGTCATCATGTTGGCGCTTGGGTTGGTGATTGTGGTGACGTCCATTGTGAAGTGGAAAGAACTTTGGGCAAGCCCCCGCTTCAGCAAAGTGGCAACCATCAACAACTAATCTGGTGATGGTTGCCATGAATGGGATGGGAAACATATAAAATGAAGGGGTTCATCATAATAAATGCAGAACTTTGCAAGATTTGAATGCAGGGTTCTGCATTTGTTTTTTGTTTTAAAAAATAAAAATTAATTGTTGATAGAAGCTGGTAAGCAATTTGAAAAATCGGAAAATAAGATTTTTGATTGTAGTATAATAAAAGTGTACATATACCCTTTATTACCGGATTATTGTAAATTGTATATAAATACAACAGATTCGTTCTGCAATAAGCATAAATGGAGGTGAAAATAGTGGATAAACTTTCAGTCTTTATTAGTTCTGTTGCTCAAGATTCATTGACAACGTTGAGGATGAGAACTAAACAATTATTAGATAATTTGGGTCATGAAGGTATTATTTTTGAAGAGAGTATTATGTTTACTGAATTGGATAGTGTTAAAACATGTTTGGAATATGTAAAAGACAGTGATATGTTAATATTATTTATAGACACTAAAGCTGGCTCAATGATTTCCTCCGAAGGTAAATCTGTTACTCATTTGGAATTTTTAACTGCCCATGAAGAAGGAAAAAAGGTCTTGGTTTATGTAAATCGACAAGTTGTTGATGAATTTTTTAAATTGAGAGTTTTGCAAAATTAGATTTTTATTAAAAAGAGTTTTAAAAGAAACCCAAATAAATTGGGGTATTTTGTATCTTTGGTTTACAAATATTCTGTTTGTCCTTTTTTGGGCGTACTTGCAGAATTTTTCGCTTTAAAAATTTTTTAAGCGGTTTGTTGCTTTTTACTCTCTTTTGCCATTGCGAGAGCTGAAACCAGTAATACGATGGCGTTCAAGTAAATATGAGTTTTTACTTTATCGATTCCCCACACATGCAGGGAGTTCGCTGTAAGATAACTTTTCATTCTTGAATTGCACCGTTCTACACTGGTTCGCTCATTGTAAAGTTCTTTCCAACGTTTGGAATCGCGGTGTGGATTAGAGTACCGGCGAAGATCCTTATTCACGTTAATTTTTACTACCATTCCATAGTTGGAGGATGAACAGGCTGCCATTCCTAATGGGCAATCCACTTTTCCGGTTGCGTGTGGACATCTGAATTTGAGCTGATCCTTATTGGCGCCCCAATAAGTCATTTCGTACCCCATCGAACAGCGTGGGGTTCCATTGGAGGCAATTCCTTCGGGAGGCTCCTTTTCATTACGCAAATTGAGTGGAATAATAGCTTGAGCCCCGATGTTCTTGGCGGATTCGTAGTTTTTTAGCTGGTCGTACCCACCATCCATTATCAGGAAATCAATTTTAGAGTTTGTACAACTCTTTACTTGTTCAATTAATTGTGGTGCGACATCCCCATCGTTGATATGAGCAGGGGTTACTTCAATCGCCATTGGTAATTCACTTTTGGTGTCAACGGAAAGATGCATCTTATAGCCAAACCAAGTAATTTTATTACCGAAGGAATCAAACTTTGCCCCCCAATTGGCGTTGCCTGTTTGTTCACTTCGCTTCTTAGGCTGCTTCTTTTCATAAGCATCAATGGCGGCACTGTCGATAGCCTGATGTTTTCCATCAATTACTCCTTCCTCTTGAGCTAACTGGACGAGATCTTGAAAGATTCTTTTCACAAGTCCAGTTTTGGTTAGTGAAGAAAATACTCGGCTAAGAGTAGAGATGGATGGTGCAGGCCTGCTAATATCTAAACCACATTGGTAACGAAAACGCAGGTCATTTTTTAATCGATTGTGAAGAGAAGTAAAAGTATCAATACCTTCTAATGGGGCAGCGATAAGAGCCCTTAATATCCCTTCTTTGGAATGTCCTTCAGCCCCTTGGGGTGAAGAACTTTTCAATTGTTTAGCATAAGGACGCAAATCTAGAGCACTAAAAAAGATCGGTAATTTCTCTTTTGACTCTAAAATTTGCAATTCTTCAAAGGAAAATAGACTTTCTTGTAGAATATACAAAGTGACTTCCTCCTTATGGATTTTTGTGGTTTGGTCACTTCAAAATTCTACAAATAAGGGGTGAAGTCCTTTTTTATGCTTTAGAAAACCTTATGACTCTTGGGTTGAAAAATGTGCAAAATGTTCAATTAAAAAATAAATTAGACGAAGTTAATGATTTATATTTTAATAATTATAGACAATTCGTAAACGTAGTTGATACTTTCGAAACTACTTACATATCAGATTCATATGTTCTTGTTCTTCTATATGATTTATACCAAAAAGGTTACTATTTAAATTCATTTGAGTTAGGCATTGATTTAGATGATCAAATTAAACAGCATTTATCTTCAATTATGAAAAAGAGCTTAAGGTATCTCAGTATAGAAAAAGATATTCAACGAGCAATGTATCATTTTTCAATATATCGTGATTTTTACGAAAATTCATTAAGGCTTGTTGAATTGATTAGAAACGGAAAAATCGTCGACGCAAGACTTTTATTATCTAGGCTTCAAAATCAAATGGATAGAATTGTAGTTGAAAAAAATCTAAATATCAAAATGAAAAAATTACAGTATTAAATCCGGCAACGGCAATTACTTTATATTCAATGGAAAGTGATGAAATGGTATTAGTTGAATATAGTGGAGATGTAACTGCCGAAAATATCCCTTTGGATAACCGGGATTCTTATGTTGTGATAACGGCTACAAATCCTGAATATGAGGAAGCGTTATTTTATAATTATGATAAAAATCTTTTTTATTTTTTGTTTAAAGTGAATACATATGTTTTTTGTGTGCATTATCCAAACGATGGGGAAATTATTAAAGAAGAGTATCATGATTTTGTATTTAATGCTATACTAGAGTCAAAGGGATATCGTTATTGCTTTTTTCTGAAAAAATTGATGGAGGGGTAAGTATGAAAAAGGAACGGATTGTATTGGTTGCATCCGCAAAAAAAGGTTATGGCAAACAAATTATCGAACGTCAACTTGCTGCAATGAAAAAAGAATCTGCATCGATTCAAGAAAAATTTGCTAAAGTTTGTGGTACAAGGTAAAAATGGTACGATATGTTAATTACTCGTATGTATTTTCTTGAAGATAATTTGAAGGTAAGAAAAAGCCGAAATTTCGGATGTAGTGAATGCAAAAGAATATATGTTTGTAACCGGAAAGTCGCCATAAAATAAGGAAAGTATTTTCCCCTCTTTCAGGTTTGAAATGGAAGACAATAGAACAAATTTTTATTAAAAAGAGAATTTGAGTTTGTTCAAATTCTCCTTTTTCAATTTCTCTCCATTTTTTTGGTCGTTTGATCTTTGTTGGCCGTGTATATCCGTAAATTCACGGCCATTAAGGCAATGCCCATTTCATTTTCCACTTTCGATTTTCCTCGAACGGAAAATCGAGTGAAACGCAAATTAGCCTTCAAGAATCCAAAAACTGGTTCTACGTCTATTTTACGTTGACGGAAAATAGAACCAGCTTTTTCTTCTGAAAGCTTCGCTCTTACATATTCTTTTTGTTGTTCCCATTTTTCATTCACCATGACCTTTCGGTGATTGCCTTCCTTTGCTTTTGTGCATGATGAACGAAATGGACATCCTGAACAGTTTTCACATTCATCATATTCCCAATTGTCCGGATGAAATGGGTTTTGTTTATATTTCATCTTTTGTTCTTTCTCATACATATGGTATATGGAATAAGCACCTCGCGTTTGCGATCGGAAAGGATATCCCCATAGTTCACTTCACTGCCATACCATGCATTTGCCACAATATACTTTGGCAATTCAAAAATAATGTTGTTCTATCTCATCTAAAAATGGAATGAGTGTACGTGTATCTGAAGGATTTGGAAAGATGCCATAAGCCAGTACGTACTGACCTTTCGTTGCGATTTGTACATTGTACCCAGCTTTCAATTGGCCGTTTTTCATATAGTCGTCTTTCATACACATGAACGTTGCATCTAAGTCTGTTTAGGAATAAACTGTTCCGTTCCCCCAAGATGTCAAAGTCTTTTTGGTACCTTTGTTCCCGTAGAATGAAGTCTATTAATTGTTTGTAGGCTTGTTTGGGATATTTCCGGTCGCTTCTTATAATAGAGCTTCAATTTTTAACCTGAAAAGGCAGACTGCGAATAGGCACAAAAAATAATTTTGAGCATCATACGTGGATGATAAGCAGGACAGCCTGTATTTCGAAGAAACGAATGGAAGGCTTCATCAGGGATACTTTCAACAAAATGATGAATGTGGAAGGCAATATCATTTTCTTGTAATTTTATTTCTAAAACTAGAGGTAAATCTAATTGATACATGTTATAATATTTTAAATATAAGGACACTTCCTTTAGCTAAAATTTTTGGGGTCAGATACTTAAATTTTAGCAGAAAGTGTACTTTTATGATGCAATAAAATTAAGCCGCCGACACTTTACTTTTGTAAAATGCCAGCGGCTAATTTTTAGTTAGAGGTGGTTTTGTCCCAGCTTCCTTTAAGCAAAAATACATAATTAACAAAAATATAAATTAATGTTAAAATTTTCTATAGGAGGTGGGTACATGATAAGGTGTATGATTGTTTTGATGACACTTGTTTTAACAACAGGGCTTCTTTATTTAGTGGGGCATCTATTTACCATTCCGTTCATGTTTAATCACCAATATACAGATCATTCAAATGGCCTCTACATTACGAGTGGTTCATTGATTCCTTTCATAATGGGTCTAATGGCCAGTTTTCTTGCAGAAAAAATTTATATTCATAAGTACCGGGAAAAGCTTGGTTGATAACACCAAGTTTTTTTATGCACTTATGCGACAGTTGTTTCGCAAGAACGAAGGTGCAGTGATTACACAACGTTTAAAGGGCCCGATTGGTTTTAACATGAATGCAAGGGGGAAAACCGATGGATGAAGCAATCGTGGTGAAGGAAAGAGAAGATGGAATCGGGATCATTACGTTGAATCGGCCAGAAAAAAAGAATGCCTTAAACATTTCAATGCGAAGAAAAATTTCGGAATATTTGAACAGATGGAAGGATTCGGAGCATATCGGTGTTGTGATCATTACAGGGGCGGGCAACGCATTTTCCAGCGGTTTTGATTTAACGGAGTTTCAAGACCCGGCTTTATTTGATGAAATCTATGAGTCTTCCGCCAAATACCATCGGGATGTCTGGCATTTTCCAAAGCCGATGATTGCCGGCGTCAACGGATTGGCCTTTGGGGGAGGCTTTGATTTGGCAACGCTCTGTGATTTAAGGGTCAGCTCAATCGATGCCGTTTTTGCCCATCCAGAAATCAAGTTTGGCGCCCCGCCTATTTATACACCGCTCTCTTGGATTGTGGGGGAAGGGATTGCGAAGGATCTTTGTTTTACAGGAAGAAAACTGGATGCCAACAAAGCACATGACATCGGCTTCGTGAATTATCTGGTGGAACATGGACAAGTATTAAGTAAATCCATTGAAATTGCAAAGCAAATTTTAGAAGCTCCTTCAGACACCTTGCGATTCACAAAACAATTTATGATCAAACAGCGGGAAGAAAGTTTTGAAGCAGCCTTTCGCATTGAGCACGATCAAGCGTTTAAAGAAGTGTTATTTAAACATCTCAAAAAATAGAATGTCCTTTATGATTGGGTATGTCCGTGACCTATATTGTCGATGTCCATCCCCTTCGAGAACCCTTGAATGGCAGATGGGGAAGAATTTACCCTCTGATTATCAGTCTTAAGAAGAATAATAGGCATTTTTGAAAACAATCTGTTTAAAAATGAAGAAAGTGGGGTACTGATAAATAAAAATTTGTCTAAATTGTGAACAATCAGCATAAACTGTATTCACTTTCCGGACTCGAGGGGGATTTTCATTGTTACATTTTTTTCTTAAGACTTCCGCTTTTCTGTTTGTACTTGGGATTCTATTGCTTTTCAGCAGTTTTATTTTCGATGTTTCTTTTTGGTACGGCATCGGAATCGTCAACAGCGGCATCTACTTGTTGCTCATCGGCCTGTTTCTATATTTAATGGAACTAAATAAGCCAATGGATACATAAATAAAAGGAGAAAGGATGATTTGAGGTCCGCTCAAATCTCCTTTCTCCTTTTTGCAGTTCACATTACATATCCCAAACAAAGATTAATAGTGAACCGATGATTGTTACCACAGCGATAATGATTCCATATAGGACATTCGTATAAATCGCTTTGCCATCTTCCGTTTCACCGGCGTGCATAAACAGCACGAGCTGCACTGAGGCTTGTACAAAAGCGGTCACAAGAAGAATCGTCATTGCCACGGGAAAAGTGAAATCCAATAAATACACGAGCAATGCAACCAAGGTCAACACCAATGAAAAAATATAGCCGCCGACCTGTTTCGCAGGAAACAATTCTTTCATATCACATCAATCCTTTCAAGTAGATGAAGCTGAAGATGAAAATCCAGACAACATCCAAGAAGTGCCAGTAGAGAGAAAAGATGAAGGATTTGTTCGCTGTACGAGGATTAATCCCGTCTCTCATCACCTGGATAAAGATGCATAATCCCCAGAAGAAACCAAGGGTGACGTGGCCCCCGTGGGTTCCGAGTGTCGTAAGCAAGGCGGCGGTGAATCCGCTTGTTTGATAAGTGGCACCCACATGGTAGTAGTGTACAAATTCATTGATTTCAGCTGAAAGGAAAGCAACGCCGAGCAAAAGGGTGATTCCCAGAAAGGCGAGCATCGCTTTTTTTCGTCCGATTCTCATGGCATGTACGGCAAGGCCGATGGTGAAGCTGCTTGTTAACAAAATAAACGTTTCAAACAACACTGGACTGATTTCGAAAATTTCCGGTCCGGCCGGTCCATTCCCGGTCCGGTTTTCCATGATGAAATAAGCTGTGAACAGGGTGGCAAACAACATAATCTCCGCACCAAGGAAAATCCAAAAACCAAAAATGTTCAATTGGTTTTGGTGCGTACTATATTCAAGAGGCTGCGTGTGATCGATTTTCATGAATTGGCACCTCCATACGTGCTTACGGCTGTTTTAATTTCCTCCGCAGATTCAAATTTGCTTTCCGTCGCTTTGATTTCTTCCACCGAAATGTGGCGTCCGTCATCTTTTTCAAAGGAACGTAGCACCATGCAAGCAAAAATGCCGATTAAAGAGACAACCGCAGGAACCCATAATGCAAAGACGAAGGAGAAGCCTGCAATGAAGAAGATGACACCCATAATGAACGGCACTCCGCTGTTATTAGGCATATGGATTTCTTCAATTTCGCCTTTGAACAATTCATGCCCATGTTTTTTCGCGTCCCAGAACGCTTCGCTGGAAGCCACATGAGGCGTGCGGGCAAAGTTGTATTCCGGCACCGGATTGTGAGTGGCCCATTCCAAAGAGCGGGCATTCCATGGATCGTCTCCAACGTTTCTTGGAGAGTGTTTGATACTATAAAAAATGTTATAGACAATGAGACAGAAGGCGATCGCCATCAAACCTGCACCGATGAATGCGACGAAGTTCAAAGGTCCGAAACCTGTCGCTTCAGAGTATGTGTACATACGGCGGGCTTGTCCGTTCAAGCCTGTGATGTACATCGGGAAGAAGGCGAGAACAAATCCAATGGATAAGAACCAGAAGCCCCATTTCCCAATCCGTTCATTTAACATAAAGCCAAACATTTTAGGCCAGTAGTACGTGAGTCCAGCCAGCATCGCGAAGACAACGCCCGGAATGATCGTGTTATGGAAGTGGGCGACCAAAAACATTGTATTGTGATATTGATAGTCCGCCGCTGACATGGCCAGCATGACTCCGGTCACGCCCCCGATGGTGAACAGTGGAATAAATCCGACTGAGTAAAGCATTGGAACGGTAAAACGGATTTTCCCTTTCCACATCGTGAGCAGCCAGTTGAAAATTTTCACTCCTGTCGGCACCGCAATCGCCATTGTGGAAATGGAGAAAATGCTGTTTGTGAGCGCGCCTTGACCCATTGTAAAGAAGTGGTGGGTCCAAACAAGGAATGATAGCAAAGAAATAATGACCATAGAGCCGACCATGGATTTGTAACCGTAAAGGTTTCGGCCGGAGAAAGTGGAAATCACTTCACTGTAGATCCCAAAGGCGGGCAAGATCAAGATGTACACTTCAGGGTGTCCCCAAACCCAGAAGAAGTTTGCCCAAAGCATGTCCATACCGCCATTTGTTGTCGTAAAGAAGTTTGTTGCAAACAAACGGTCGGTTGTTCCCATCAATAACGCGATGGTCAATACCGGGAAGGCAAAGATGATGATGACACATGCCATAAAGCTGGCCCATGTGAACATCGGCATTTTCATCAAGGTCATGCCAGGTGCGCGCATTTTTAAAATCGTCGTAATCATATTGATTCCGGTCATCAGGGAACCGATCCCGGAAATCTGAATGGCGATCATGTAATAGTTCGTTCCGACAGATTCACTGAATTCCGTGCCGGCAAGAGGGAAGTAGGATGTCCATCCTGCATCCGGTGAACCGCCAATGACGAAGGAAATGTTAAATAGCATCGCCCCGGCAGCAAATAACCAGAAGCTGATGGCGTTCAGTCTAGGGAACGCCACATCACGAGCCCCGATTTGCAATGGAACAATAAGGTTCATAAAAGCGAAGATGAACGGCATCGCCATAAAGATGATCATGACAATACCGTGGGTTGAAAACACTTCATTGTAATGTTGAGGGTCAAGCAATTTATTATCCGGCATGGAAAGCTGTGCCCGTAACATGAGGGCATCCACTCCACCGCGGAACAGCATCAATAGCGCAGAGATTAAATACATCATCCCAATTTTTTTATGGTCCACTGTTGTCAACCATTCCCGCCATAGGTAACCCCATTTTTTAAAGTAGGTCAACCCAAAGATGATGGCGAGGGATACGACGACGATGGCTACCATGGATGCATAAATGGCCGGGTTTGGATTCGGCACCGCAAATCGTTCAAAAAATTCCATCGAATTTTCTCCTCTCAAAATATATTGCGAAAACTGCTAGATTCAAATTTATTCGTGAGCCGCATGTTCGGAATGCATTTTGTGTTCTTTTCCAGAATACATTTCGTGTTCTTCTCCGGAATCCATCTCATCGTCAGAATGTTCATGCTCCGGTGCAGGAGAGAATCCCAGATGCGTTCCGGTGAAAGTCATTCTTCCTAGATGGCCTGGTTCCAATAGTTGTTCAAACGTATCTTCTGTGAGGGGTTCAGCCGTTTCATGCACTTCATCCACCCACTCGTCAAATTCTGTTTGAGTCATGGCGGTAACGGTAAATGTATTTTCCGCAAAACCTTTACCACTAAAGTTTGCATTCCGTCCCATATATTCCCCTGGTGTTTCCGCAGCCAAGTGGAGTGTCGTCACCATGTCCGCCATGGCATATTTTTGTCCGCCCAATTGCGGAATCCAGAAACTTGTGATTGGGCCGAACGAATAAAGTTTGAACTCGATTGGACGATCGGTTGGAATATACAGGTAGTTCACTGTTTCGATATCCTGCTCAGGGTAGCTGAAATGCCATTTCCAGTTGGAAGATGAAGCGTAAATCACCAATGGTTCCTGATCTTCATATCCTTCAGGTGTCGACTCGACAATATAGTTGCTTTTCACCGTAATAACAGAAAGAATGGCGACAATAATGATTGGAACTCCAATAAGAATTCCCTCTAAAATCGGATTTCCCTCAATATGAGGGGGTTCATAATCCTCAGGCAGTCTGGATGCCCGATATTTGACAAGCATGTATACAAGTAAAACCATCACGACAATGACAATAAACGCCATAATACCAATGGAGATTATAATATCGCTTGCTTGCCGTTCCGCTTGTGGCCCTTTTGGATCCAACACTAATAAAGGTTCACAACCGCTAAGGAAGACGACAAGCATGGAAAGTAACAACAGTAGTGTTCCTTTGAGTTTCATTGAAGTGCTCCTTTCGATGGTCAAAAAGAAAAACCCTTTTCGACGTCCTAAAATATGTTTGACTCAATAATATATCAAAATAAAAAAATAAAAAGCGTTTACACTATGCAAATAGTAATAATTCATAAAATGGACAATAATTGTTTCATAATTTGTCGATAAATCTCCATACATCAACCAATAAACCCATCCATGCATGTGATTGACATAAAATTTGGAATATATTATTTAAAAATAATTTTATCACGAGCGATGTCCAGGGATGGAAGCGAAAAAGGCGGCCGCCTTTTGCATCAAGTGACTTCATATTGTACATGCCCATCAAAATTTCTATATAATAAAGAATGGAATTCTATATTGAAAGAGAAGATGAAATCGATGAGTCATTTGATAGTTTCGAATTTGACGAAAACCGTAGGAGATAAAACGTTATTTAAAAATGTGGAATTTACGATTTACGAGGGGGAGCGGGCCGGACTGATCGGCATCAACGGAACCGGCAAATCCACCTTGCTTTCCATTTTGGCGGGAGAGCAGGAAGCGGATTCCATCGAGATGGATCATCCGAACAAATATCGCATCGCCTACCTGCCGCAAAAACCGGTTTTTGAAGAAAATGTGACGGTACTGCAAGCGGTCTTTTCCGGAAACTCGCCGATTTTGCAGTTGAACCGGGAGTATGAGGAAGTCGTAAAAGAATTAAGCCTTCATCCGGAATCGGAAACGTTGCAAAACAAATTGTTCCAGCTCCAGCAGCGGATGGATGCGGAAAAGGCATGGGATGTCAATGCCCTTGCCAAACAGGCTTTGACGAAACTTGGCATTGATATGTTTGATGAGCAGGTCTCCAATTTATCCGGCGGACAGCAAAAACGGGTCGCTTTGGCCAAAGTGTTGATTGAACCGGCCGATCTTTATTTGTTGGATGAGCCGACGAACCATCTCGATGCGGAATCGACGGAATGGCTCCAGGAAATGATTCTCCGGTTGAAAGGGGCCATCATTTTCATCACCCATGACCGTTACTTTTTGGATGAAATCGCGACGCACATTTATGAGCTTGCGGATCAAACCCTTTATCGCCATACCGGCAATTACGCCGACTTTTTGGAAGCCCGTGCGATTCGGGAAGAAAACAGACAGGCGACGCAGGAAAAACTCCGCAACCGTTACCGCAATGAATTGAAATGGATCCGCCGCGGGGCAAAAGCCAGAACCACGAAACAAAAGGCGAGAATCCAACGCTTTGAAGAATTGGAAAAGCAAATTGACCGAAATGCGGACGATGCAAAACTGGATATGTCCCTATCCACAACCCGTTTAGGGAAAAAGGTGTTGGAAGGCGTTTCTTTGTCCAAATCTTTCGGTGACCGTGTGATATTAAAGGATTTTGATTTCCTGATTCAGCAGGGCGACCGGATTGGAATTGTCGGAGCGAATGGTTACGGGAAATCGACTTTATTAAAAATATTGGCCGGGGAATTGGAACCGGATGCGGGGGAAGTGATCGTCGGCCCAACCGTGAAAATTGCCCACTTCCATCAGGTGCTGCCGGAAATGAATGAAAATCAGCGGATGATTGAATACATCCGTGAAGCGTCCAATGACATCACCGATTCGGAAGGGGTCCGCTATTCCGCTGCCCAAATGTTGGAGAGATTTTTATTCCCGTTACATACCCATGGAACGCCAATTGGAAAATTGTCCGGCGGGGAGCGGAAACGGCTCCATTTGTTGAGACTGCTGATGGAACAGCCGAATGTCCTGTTATTGGACGAGCCGACGAACGATTTGGATATTGAAACATTGGGCGTGTTGGAAGATTTTATTGAACATTTTCCGGGCGTGGTCATCACCATTTCCCATGACCGTTTCTTCCTAGACCGGATAGCGAAAAAGTTATGGATTTTGGACGGCAAGGGAAATGTGGAAGAGAGCTTTGATCTGTATACGGAATATTTGGCGAAGAAATCCGCGGTTGAAAAGTCGGAATCAAAAGCGGAAAAGCAAGAAAAACCGAAACAGGAAAAGCCGAAAACGGAGAAACGAAAGCTGACATACAAAGAACAGAAAGAATGGGAAACGATCGAAGAAACCATCGCCCAAGTGGAAGAGGCGATCGCCGAAACGGAAGAACTGATGGCCGGATGCGGTTCGGATTATGTGAAACTGCAAGAGTATACGGAAAAATTGAACGAGCTCAACGCGGAATATGAGCGCCTCATTGAAAGATGGACGTATTTGGATGAAATTGTCAATGGAAAATAAGGATTGAAAACGGAGGGGAAGATTCTTGAAGATTGTAACAATCGAACCGACGCCGAGCCCCAACACGATGAAAGTCGTGGTGGATGAAGAATTGCCATTCGGCAAAAGCTTTAATTATACGAAGGAGAATGTGGATGATGCGCCGGTTGAAATCCGGGAAATTTTAAACATTGAAGGGGTCAAGGGCGTTTACCGTGTGGCGGATTTTTTGGCGGTGGAACGGAATCCGAAATACCAGTGGGAAACGATTTTATCCCAAGTCCGCAACGCTCTCGGCGAACAAACGGAACATGTGGAACAGGGAGAGCAGGCGGTCGACCACTATGGGGAAGTGTTCGTCCATGTGCAAATGTTCCGGGGATTGCCGCTCCAAATCAAAGTGTTCGATGCTTCCGGCGAGCACCGGATTTCCACGGGGGATCGATTCATAAAAGCATTCCAACAAATCAAAATCGATAAAACCGATGAAAACTATATCATGGAACGGAAATGGGCAGACTTCGGTATCCGTTATGGAGATAAGGAAGAAATCGCCCAAAGCGTGTTGAGGGAAATCGAAGCGACCTATCCGGAAGAACGGGTTGCCCGCATTGTGGAAGCGGCCAATGCCAAAAAGCAGGAAACGGTCAAACGCAGAAAAATTACGGTGGAAGAATTTAGTGTGGAGGATTGGAAAGAACGTTTCCAAATGCTCGATCAAATCCCGGATCCCGATTTGGATGATTTGCCGTTGCTTGAGAAAGCGCTTGAGGATGAGCAAATGTCGATACGGAGACTTGCCACAGTATATTTGGGCATGATAGACGATAAGGCGGTTGTGCCACTCTTGATCCGTGCGTTGAAAGATAAAAGTCCAGCCGTTCGCCGGACAGCGGGGGATTGCATGAGCGACCTCGGTTTTGTGGAGTTTGAACCGGCCATGATGGAAGCGTTGAAGGATAAAAATAAATTGGTGCGTTGGCGCGCGGCGATGTTTTTATATGAATCCGGAACGGAGCGCTGCCTTCCTACATTGCGGGAAGCGGAAAACGATCCGGAATTTGAAGTAAGGCTGCAAGTGAAAATGGCCATTGCCCGCATCGAACAGGGCGAGGAAGCAAAAGGCTCCGTCTGGAAGCAGATGATGGAGAGAAATAATTAACATTATATAAGCGGGTTTGATGTTAAACTGCGTTCAGCTTCAGTGACATTAGACTAGAGAGAAATAATTAATGAAGAAAGTAAGGGCTTGTCCAGGGAAGAAGGACAAGCCCTTTTAATAAAGGTTCTTTGTCAAATGGTGTTGGTGAATAAATTTTAGTTACATTATTTGGTAATATGTAATCGGATGGCTTAGGGGAAATTCGAGGTTCCCCTAAGCTGTTTTTATTTTCGCTAAGTTTTGGGTAATGAATATTCGGTTTCTAAAGTGATAGAAGGATCGATAACCGAAAGAAATGCGTTTAATCACTTTGATTTTGTTATTAATCCCCTCTAAAATGCCGTTGTTATAATCATATTTCAACGTATTCTCCACGTAATTGATGTATTTGTTGATTGTCTTGATGGCGGTTTTCATATAGCTGGAAACGATATTTTGTTTATTCTCTAATGTTTTCTTTAGGAGCTCAAAGTCTTTGATTTTTATGCAATGTTGCACGTATTGATATAACTCATAGGACGCTTTTAATTCAGAATCTAAATCAATGAGATAGTGGAGAATCTCCACCTCACACATATGCTTTTTAAAGCAACGATGATATTTATAGTTCTTATAATCAAGTTTTGTTTGATCTTTCAGAAGGAGCTTCCAGTATTTTTTTAATTTATTGTAATTCTTTTTATCCCGATTCATGACGTTGATGCGTGTTTTGTTTAAAGCTCTGCTAAATAGTTGGAGGATATGGAATTTGTCGAGTACGATTTCCGCTTTAGGGAAAACTTCGTGGATTAAGGAAATATAAGGGCTGTACATATCGATGACAATCGTTTTTACCGCATCTCTCGCCTTCTTGGAATACCGTAAGAAATACTCTTTGAGGACATGTAATCTCCGGTCCTCCACGATATCCACAATCTCCCCCGTTTCAGAGTCGCAGAAAATAAAGGACATCGCTCCAGCTGCGGATTTCACTGATTTAAACTCATCAAAACACAAATGCTTTGGAAGGTAGTGAACATTTGGTTGATAATAGCTATAAAAGCTGTCAATGACACGACTGACAGTGGCATGAGAAACATGATGTTTCATCGCAATATCTTTTTCGGATATTTTATCTTTGGCGTTTAAAGCAATCGCTACTTTAGTATTGTTGGAAATACAACAGTTTTTAGCCACGACGCTCGTTTTTAAAGTAAACGTGGAATGACAATGTTTACAGAAATAACGCTGTTTACGCAATTTTAAGTAGGTATGAAAACCTGAAATGCTAGGCATTTTAATGAGAGACGTTTTAAAACCGTGTTTAATGATTTGAACATCAAAGACATGTCCACAAGCATAACAAGCTTTTGGTTGGTAAGTTAATTGGCCATAAAAGACTTTTGATTGGACCCCTTTAATGAGTTCTTCTGCACAAAAATTTTCATCAAATGTGATATTTTTGTCTTTTATATTGAGTAGGTTTCGTATAGAATGATGGTGAGACATGTGACACAACTCCTTTGGAAAATGTGTTTTGGCGATTACATTTTACCAGAGTTTTGTCACTGTCTCATTTTTTTTTGTTCAAAAAAATTGGTGCTGGTTTATACTCACCAACACCAAATATTATAGAGCCTTAATAAATTGGCGGGAATGACGGAATCCCGCTTTGAAGAAGATGGAAGAATGGATGTTTCAAACTTTGGAAGCATCCGTTTTTTTTTTTTTCGAGTGTCTTTGGATTGTGAATGAATGAACAAAGTTTATCCTAAAGGATCATCGCTGACGAAGAAAATAACAAGTGCCAGAAAGCGGATAATCGCCAAAGAAAACGGAATAATAGCCATCCGTCGAAGAATAATCGCCAAAATGGCAAATATAATCGCCGACGAACAAATTCATGAATCCCAAAAAGCTCACAGAAGTAAAGGAAAGTGGGCATTTCTAAGCAAAAGTCACACTCAACTCTTGGAGATTCCTCGCGCAACCAAAGCCCCTCACTCTGCCGCCATCTCTTTTTTCCGCACCCGCTTCGGTTTTAACACGGTATAAAAGATGCCTCCAAATACCAGCACAATGCCAATGGTTTGCAAAATGCTTGGACGAAATCCAAGAAGAATCGTATCCAACAAAATGGCCACCACCGGATCCACAAATGTCAAAACAGAAACGACAATCGTCGGCAATTTCCGGATGCTGTCAAAAAACAAATAATAAACAAAGCCCGTATGGATGATCCCCGTACCTAAAATAAAGAAAATATTTTTTTCCGACAAACCGTGAAATACCGAGAAATCACACATCGGCAAAAGCATCACGATGCCGACCATCGTTTGCAAAAAGGTCGTTGCATAAGGCGACAAACCTTTCAACGTCTTGCTTAAGAACATCGTCATGGCATAGCAAAACGCCGATAACAAGGCCCACAGAAAACCGGAATTCATAAACGCTTCCAAGGAATTCAGATGCTCAATGCCAATGATGAAAATGGAGCCGATAAAACAAACCGCTATGGCAAGGACATTCCCGATGGTGATGCGTTCCCTCAAAAAAATGGCCCCCAAAATCAACACGAAAATCGGTGCCAAATTATAAATGGAAATGGTGACGGATATGGACATTTCTTCAAACGCTTTAAACAAAAACACCCAGTTCAAAACGAGAAAAATCCCGCAAAACAATGTTTGAATGACCTCTTTTAGGTTCCAGGCTTCCGTCTTATGCCCGCCAGTCGCTAACCATAATCCTCCCAAAAACAACGTCGCGCAAATGCAACGTACAAACACAAGCTCCACCGCAGGAATCCCTGCATGAACCGTAAACAGGCCGATGGAACCAAAAATGGCCATGCTTGCCGCCAATTTGATCATTGCTGATGTGTTCACTGGACTTCCCCTCATCACAAGAATAGTGAGAAAAATCGGAAATAAAACAATATAAAATCTATTAAATAACATTTATATCAATTTGGCAATACTATTACAAAATACTATAAAGAAATGAAGCCTAATCAATATCTTTCTGTGTTAGAATAGTGTAGTATTTAAGAGAAAGCATATTTTATACAATAAATACAATGTAAACGTTTACTTTCAGCTTTTTTTGAAGAAAAGGAGACTGTTTCTTATGAAAAATAATATCCGCATTGAAAAAGATTTTTTAGGTGAAAAGGAAATACCGGTCGACGCCTATTACGGTGTGCAAACTGTCCGTGCGACAGAAAACTTCCCAATTACCGGATACCGCATTCATCCGGAATTGATCAAATCACTTGGTATTGTAAAAAAAGCGGCGGCACTCGCAAACATGGAAGTCGGCTTATTGGATAAAACCATTGGCAAATACATTGTTCAAGCGGCGGATGAAGTCATCGAAGGAAAATGGGACGATCAGTTCATTGTGGATCCGATTCAGGGCGGTGCTGGAACTTCCATTAACATGAACGCCAATGAAGTGATTGCCAACCGTGCGTTGGAATTGATGGGCGAAGAAAAGGGGAAATATTCCATCATCAGCCCAAACAGCCATGTCAACATGTCCCAATCCACAAATGACGCATTTCCAACGGCAATACATATTGCGGTGCTAAGCTTGTTGGACCAATTAATCGACACTACGAAATCGATGCAAACGGCATTTTTGAAAAAAGCGGATGAATTCGCAGGCATTATCAAAATGGGGAGAACCCACCTGCAAGATGCGGTTCCGATTTTATTGGGGCAGGAATTCGAAGCATATGCCCGCGTCATTGCCCGTGACATCGAACGCATTTCAAATACAAAAAACAATTTATATGAAATCAACATGGGGGCAACGGCGGTCGGAACAGGATTAAATGCGGAACCCGAATATATCCGTATCGTGACGGACCAATTGGTGAAATTGAGCGGACATCCATTAAAAGGAGCCAAACATTTGGTGGATGCGACGCAAAATACGGATTGCTATACAGAAGTATCATCCGCATTGAAAATTTGCATGATCAACATGTCCAAAATCGCCAATGACTTGCGTTTGATGGCATCCGGACCGCGTGCGGGATTATCGGAAATCATCCTTCCTGCCCGTCAACCGGGATCTTCCATCATGCCTGGCAAAGTGAATCCGGTCATGCCGGAAGTGGTGAACCAAGTGGCATTCCAAGTTTTTGGCAATGATGTGACCATTTCTGCGGCTTCGGAAGCGGGCCAATTTGAATTAAACGTGATGGAACCGGTATTGTTCTTCAATTTAATTCAATCCATTTCCATCATGAACAACGTGTTCAAATCATTTACGGAAAACTGCTTAAAAGGTATCCAAGCGAATGAAAAACGCATGAAAGAATATGTGGAAAAAAGCATCGGCATCATCACGGCGATCAATCCGCATGTGGGCTATGAAACAGCGGCGAAATTGGCGCGCGAAGCATACCTCACAGGGGAATCCATCCGCAGCCTGTGCATCAAATATGGCGTATTAACGGAAGAACAATTAAATGAAATATTAAATCCATATGAAATGACACATCCTGGAATCGCCGGCAAGCATTGATGTGATTTACGAAAGGGCTCCATTATGATGGGGCCTTTTGTTTTTGAACTCATTGAAGGGAAGTATCAGTCGATGCGGGCCAAAATAAAAAACGGACGGGGAAACGTATTATTTTCCCCATCCGCTCTATCAGCAACTCCCATCCCCTTTAAATTATGGAGTTGCAATTTTGCTTTCGGACACCAGTTCCTTCAAAAACGCATCCCGCTGTTCGGGCGTTTGCTGCTCCCCTTCAAGCAACATGGCTCCCACTTTATAATCCGACAAATCTTTCTCCACAATAAATTGCAAGTTGATGTTCGCGTTCTTTTGTCCATTCACCGGGCAGGCGCCTTTGAACTCCACCACATGCTGACGATTATTCGTTTTAAAATAAACCCATTCTTCTTTGTCGCATTGGCCGTTTAAAGCGCTTTCCAAATTGACCGGTGCATCTTCCAAAGTAGCCCCTTTGATATAAGCTATATATTCATCCCCGTCATTGGGCCGATTCATATACCAGAAAAGAAAGATGATTACAATCGGGACAATCCATAGAACCGTTCTCTTTGATACATTTTGCATATCAAAAAACTCCCCCCACCTTTGTAATGAAATTATAACATTATGAGAATATAATTTCTATAAAAAGATATAGATTTTCTATTTGGAACGGCAAATATCTCGGATGTTCATGGCGCTCCGGCAAAGAGTTCATCCAATGATAAGAAAAACCATTATAATAACTATACAAGCTAAAACTCTAATTCAGGTGATTGCAGAAAATGAAACTCATATTGACGGAAAAACCATCTGTAGCGAAAAACATAGCGGATGCGTTAAACATAAAAACGAAAAAAGACGGCTATTTTGAAGGGAACGGCTACATCATCACTTGGGCGTTCGGCCATCTTCTCGAATTGTATGATGCGAAAGATTACGATCCGAAAATGAAAACTTGGAGAATGGAGTATTTTCCTTTCATCCCATCCAATTTCCAATACAAAGTGAAGGGCGATTTTGGGGCAAAAAAACAGCTGCAAATCATCCGGCAGCTCATCCAACGTCCGGACATCGAAATGATCATTTCCGCATGCGATTATGATCGGGAAGGGCAGCTCATCGGCGATACGATCATTTACCGGATGAAACCTGCAAAACCCGTCTTTCGCATGCTGCAAAATGAATGGACGCAGGAAGAGGTGCTGAAAGGCCTCCGGAATCTCATCCCCAATACAAACTTGCGGCCGCTATTGGATGCGGGCATTTGCCGCCAATGGGCAGACTGGGTGATCGGCATCAATTTGACTTCTGTCACGACCTTGAAATATCAGAAAGGTTCGGGCAGCGCGTTAAACATCGGAAGGGTTCTCCTTCCGACCCTAAAAATCATCTATGACCGCGACAAGGAAATCGAAAACTTTGTTCCCGAAAACTATTTCAAACTGGAAGCCACCTTCCAAACCTGTGATGGCGGCATGTATGAAGGCACGTATCATGAAAAGGGAGAAGAAAAATTCAAAGACCGGCAAACGCTGGAACAGATCCGACAGTCGCTGGCCGATCCGCAAGCCCGGAAAGCCCGCATCATTGATAAAACAGTGGAAAAGAAAAAGGAATATCCTCCTTATTTATTCAACCTGACCAATTTGCAAGGTTACATCACGGGCAAATATAAGGGCTGGACTTCGGACAAAGTATTGAAAGTGGCCCAATCCCTTTACGAAAAGAAATACATCACCTATCCCCGCACGGCTAGTGTCGTGTTGGAAGAAAGCTTGGAGGATAAAGCGAAAAAGGTGCTCGAAACGTTGAAAAAGGGCCTTCCTTATGAAGAAGAAATCGTCTTTGCCAAAAAGAAGCGGGTCTTTGACAATTCAAAAGTCGAGAGCCATAGCGCCATCATCCCGACGTACGTAAAACCGTCCTCCCTGTCAAAGGATGAAGCCATCGTCTATGATGCGATCAAAAACCGGTTCATTATGCAATTTATGCCCCTGGCAGAACATGAAGAAACAAAAATCGTCACGAAAATGGAACACGCTGACGTCCACGGAATATTTATAACAAAGGGCAGGGTTCAACTGGTGGAGGGATGGCGGAAAGTTGAAAATATAGAATCAAAGGACACGATTCTTCCAAATGTATCCCTCCATGAGGAAGTGGAAATCGTGGACCATGAACTGACTTCCCATGTGACAAAGCCGCCGAAGCACCATACGGAAAAAACATTGCTCAAAGTCATGGAAACATGCGGAAAAGGGAAAGGGAGCGGGGAGCAGGAAAGCGAAGAAATCATGGCAAATGTCCTGAGCGGTTTCAGCATCGGCACCCCGGCGACGCGGGCGGAAACCATCAAAAAGTTGAAGACGGTCGGCTACATAACAACGAAAAACAAATACTTGATGTGCACCGAACTTGGCAGAAGATTGGTGGAAACCTTTCCTGTCAAAGAACTGTTTGATTTGGAATTTACCGGCCGATTGGAAAAGACGCTTGCCGATATAGAAAAACAAAAGTTTCACCGGGACCGGTTTTTGCAATTCATTTTCGATTTCACAAAAAAAGCCGTACACATCATACAGCAAGAGGAAGAAATCATCTTAAATAAAGTGGAAAAGAAAACATTTGAACCGTTGGGGAAATGCCCTCTTTGCGGCAATCCGGTCATCGAAGGGCAAAAAGGTTTCGGCTGCAGCAATTGGAAAAGCGGTTGCAAATTCGTCATCTGGAAAAATGATAAATTCCTCGCTTCCATGAAAAAGAAACCAACCAAAACGATGGTGAAGCAGCTGTTGAAAAACGGGAAGGTGCTCGTGAAAGGCCTCACCAGCAAAAAAGGAAACAAATTCGATGCCATATTGCGTTATGAAAAACATCCGGATCAAGATCTGTTCAGTTGGAAAATGGAATTTCCCGATGCCCACAAAGGATGAGGAATATTCAATTTCATAATCCGTTTCAACGGAATTTGAATATGATAAAAATTGAGAAAAGGCCGCCAAGAAAGGCAGGAACATTTATTACATTTTTCGATTGAAATGATAAAATTTATCCATTAAAAATCTATGAAATAAAATGGATTTGGACTAGAAAAATCAAGTATATGTTATATAATAATACTACTAATCTAAAAATGAATTGACACCGGACATTCCAGCGTCACTAGCAATCGTGTACATCTATTTTCGGGATAGGTGTGCACGGTTTTCTTTTCAGATTATAGTAGGCAATGACGGAGTTTTTGAGACCTTCTCTTACGTATACTAGTGCAAGTTCATCTTCTCGTTTGAAATTTTGCAAAAATTTTTTATCTTTTTGATTAAAAATAGGCTTGACGTTTATTTGAAAAATTTGTACACTGTGAAAAGTCAAATGTTTTTTTGGAAAATACAATCTTGGAAAGTAAGGATTTGATGATGAGATGATAGTGTGTAAATTTGGTGGTACTTCGGTTGCAAGCGCAGAACAAATTCAAAAAGTGGCAAATATTGTGAAGGCGAATCCAAAAAGAAAAATTGTCGTGGTATCTGCTCCGGGAAAACGTTTCAGCGATGATATCAAAGTGACGGATTTATTGATCGATTTGGCGGACGCAGTGCTTCAAAACGGCGAAGTGGAAGCGAAACTGCAAAAGGTCGTAAACCGCTATAAAGAGATCGCGGAAGGCCTTGGATTAGACGAAGCCATTTCCGAAGTCATTGAAAAAGATTTGCGCGGACGTATCGCATCAAAAACGGATAAAGATTTATTCGTTGACAGTTTAAAAGCGAGCGGAGAAGACAACAACGCAAAATTGGTGGCGGAATATTTCAACTCCATCGGTTTGAAAGCGAAATATGTCAGCCCGAAAGAAGGGTTGGTCGTAAACGATCCGCCGGAAAGAACATTTGCACTGCCTGAAACATACGAGAATTTGAAAGACCTTGGAAAAGGCGAAGAAATCGTTGTTTTCCCTGGATTTTTCGGATATACGAAAGATGGCGTTTTGCGCACATTTGACCGCGGCGGTTCCGATATCACAGGTTCCATTTTGGCGGCCGCAGTAAAAGCGGAATTATATGAAAACTTTACAGACGTGGATTGCGTATTTTCCGCAAACCCTAAAGTGGTGAACGATCCGGTTGGCATCGAAGAAATCACGTATCGTGAAATGAGAGAACTTTCTTATGCAGGTTTCTCTGTATTCCATGATGAAGCGTTAATCCCGGTATTCAAATTTGGTATTCCTGTAAACATCAAAAATACAAACAATCCATCAGCACC
Source organism: Ureibacillus sp. FSL W7-1570 (assembly GCF_038593265.1). Lineage (GTDB taxonomy): Bacteria > Bacillota > Bacilli > Bacillales_A > Planococcaceae > Ureibacillus > Ureibacillus suwonensis. The sequence goes on along the minus strand of NZ_CP151979.1, from coordinate 879,299 downwards.
TGGTACTCGCATCATGCCAACACGCAAACCAAACGGACGTCCGGTTATTGGTATTGCCGCTGACCACGGATTCTCGACTTTATATGTATCCAAATATTTGATGAACCGTGAAATCGGCTTTGGCAGAAAACTATTGCAAATCATCGAGGAAGAACAAATTTCCTATGAACATACGCCATCCGGAGTGGATGACATTTCCGTCATCATCCGTTCCAACCAATTGACGCCTGAGAAAGAGGAACGCATTGTCAAACGGGTGAAAGAAGAGCTTCATGCGGATGATGTATATTTCCGTCACGGATTTTCCATGATTGTAATTGTCGGAGAAGGAATGCGCAAAAACAAAGGATTGGCTGCAAGAGCGGCTTCAGCGATTTCAAAAACCGGAGCAAATATCGAAATGATCAACCAAGGTTCTTCCGAAGTGAGCCTTGTGTTCGGTGTTCTGCAAGAATATGAAGATCAATGCTTGCGCGCACTATATGAAGAATTTTTTACGCCCGTAGCGATTTAAAAATAGATGAAAAGCGGAGTGGAAATCGGTGAGTTTTCCGCTCCGCTTTTTTGTTTGAAATGATTTTGGAGTATAGAATTGATTTTCCGTCAAATCGGGAGGGGAATCCTTGGCCATGAAGGAAATGTTGGCTCTCACGGGGACTGGATATCCGCCAAATTGGGAGGGGAATCCGCCAACCATGGAAGAAAATCCGCCAAGGGGGAGAAATTGGTTCTCTGTGGAACAGGATATCCGCCAAATTGGGAAGGGAATCCGCCAAGGGGGAGAAGTTGGTTCTCTGTGGAACAGGATATCCGCCAAAAGGGGAGGGGAATCCGCCATCCATGAAAGGAAATCCGCTAAAATCGCGAACAAATCCGCCAATGGGGAGAAGTCGGTTCTCTGTAGAATGGGATATCCGCCAAAAGGGAAGGAATATCCGCCAACCATGGAAGAAAATCCGCCAAAGTCGGGAACAAATCCGCAAGGGGGAGAAGTTGGTCCTCTGTGGAACGGGATATCCGCCAAAAGGGGAGGGGAATCCGCCAACCATGGAAGAAAATCCGCTAAAATCGCGAACAAATCCGCCAGGGGGGTGAAGTTTGTCCTCTGTGGAACAGGATATCCGCCAAAAGGGGAGGGGAATCCGCCATCCATGAAAGGAAATCCGCTAAAATCGCGAACAAATCCGCCAATGGGGAGAAGTCGGTTCTCTGTAGAATGGGATATCCGCCAAAAGGGAAGGAATATCCGCCAACCATGGAAGAAAATCCGCCAAAGTCCTGAACAAATCCGCCAATGGGGAGAAGTCGGTTCTCTGTAGAATGGGATATCCGCCAAAAGGGAAGGAATATCCGCCAACCATGGAAGAAAATCCGCCAAAGTCGGGAACAAATCCGCAAGGGGGAGAAGTTGGTCCTCTGTGGAACGGGATATCCGCCAAAAGGGGAGGGGAATCCGCCAACCATGGAAGAAAATCCGCCAAAGTCGGGAACAAATCCGCCAAGGGGGAGAAGTTGGTTCTCTGTGGAACAGGATATCCGCCAAAAGGGAAGGAATATCCGCCAACCATGGAAGAAAATCCGCCAAAGTCGGGAACAAATCCGCCAAGGGGGAGAAGTTGGTCCTCTGTGGAACAGGATATCCGCCAAATCGGGAAGGGAATCCGCCAACCATGGAAGAAAATCCGCCAAAGTCGGGAACAAATCCGCCAGGGGGGGTGAAGTTTGTCCTCTGTGGAACAGGATATCCGCCAAATCGGGAAGGGAATCCGCCAACTATGAAAAAATATCCGCCAAAGTCACGAACAAATCCGCCAAGGGGTAATAGAGAATCGCTCCGAAATAGCTAGCCGATCAATGAATCTGTGGGTCCTTTTTTCCATTTTTCCTGCATTTTCCGCAAGTAATTTAATATGTTAATATAAAAAGATAGTCTAAAGTATTAAAAAGCTTTATAATATTTGTGAAGGGAGTGAATGTATGGAAAAAAAGGAAGTGATTTTTTATCCGGAAAATCCGGTGACCCGTTTTTTATTTAACGACACGCGTTCCGCCGCCATTTGGCTCATCATCCGCCTCTATTTGGGATGGGCGTGGTTGGAAGCGGGAATCCATAAAGTGGCCGATGATGCCTGGACCGGAAAGAATGCCGGAGCAGCGGTAAGCGGCTTCTTGAAAGGGGCTATTGAAAAAGCTTCCACGACCCATGATGTGATGGGCTGGTATGCCAAATTTCTTGAAACATTCTGCCTGCCAAACGCTAAGATTATCAGCTTTATGGTAGCTTATGGGGAAGTGCTTGTTGGACTTGGACTTATAGTCGGATTATTTACAGCCATCGCCGCATTTTTCGGCGTGTTAATGAACGTTGCTTTCTTATTCGCAGGAACGGTCAGCTCGAATCCGCGATTGTTGCTGCTCGGAATTCTCGTCATGCTTGCATGGAAAGTGGCAGGATGGTACGGACTGGATCGCTGGGCATTATTGAAACTGGGCACACCTTGGGGAAAAATCAAAAAAGAAGAAAATGCAGAAACATCGATGTTCAATACATAATCCATATGGTAGAATAATGATAATGATTACAATAAAACGTTGCTTGACAGGCAACGTTTTTTCATGAGAAAAAGGTGAAAATGATGAAAGTAGTATTTGTCTTGACAGCAACCGGCCAGGAATTGCTTCAAATGGTCACCGACGATGTAGCGGGACTTCTTGCCGCTGTGAAGGGCGAGTATGTCACATTTCCTTTCGGCACGTTTAAATACGATTTTCATTCCCTCGATTTTTATATTGAAGATAATGAATACCATCAAGAATTGGTAATCTATTTAAAAGAAGAAGAAGAGCGGAATACGGTGAATGATTTTGTCATTGATGCGGAATAGGGAGTGCCTTCTTGCGGACTCCCTGACCCTTCGAAAAAAGAGTGTTGAATACCCACTGCAATATTTTTCCTCAGTTTGACAATATTTATGGAGCATTTTGCGTTCTTTGAGGAACGCAATTTGTTTTTTTATGTAAAATAATTATACTCCAGGAGATTGCCTTCTCGACAAATGAGGTGTTTTCATTGATCAATGCCATCGGAGGAATTGGGATTTTTTTATTGGGCATGTCATTGCTCACGAACGGTTTGAAAGAGATTGCGGGGGAAACGTTGAAAAAATGGCTGCATACTTTCACGAAAGGCACATTGACTTCCCTCTTAACCGGATTTGTCATGACGGTGCTGGTTCAGTCATCAACCGCCACCACGATTTTGACGGTCGGTTTTGTAAGTGCCGGGCTTCTCACCTTTGTGCAGTCCATCGGGATCATCATCGGCGCCAATATCGGAAGCACCAGCACCGGCTGGATCATTTCCTTGTTAGGATTTAAAATCAGTCTGCAAGCCATGTCGCTTCCGATGATTGCGCTGGGTGTGCTGATCCAATATGTGGCCCCAAGCGACATCAAAAAATATGGCGGCGTTTTCACCGGTTTTGGACTGTTGTTTTTGGGGATCGATTTGCTGCAAACAGGGATGGAGTCGGCCCAAGAATGGATTTCCTTTGATTCATTCGATACGGAATCGTGGCTGTCCATCCTGCTGCTCATTGGCATCGGCATATTGATGACCATCATTATGCAGGCTTCCAGCGCGGCAATGGCGACGACCCTCACCGCCTTGTTTGCGGGAGCGATCGATTTTGAACAGGCGGCGTATCTGGTGGTCGGCCAAAACATCGGAACGACGGCAACGGCGATTGTCGCATCGTTCGGTTCTTCCATTGCCGCAAAACGAACAGCGGCGACCCATCTGTTGTTCAATGTCGTAACCGCTGTCATCGTGACAGTATTTATCGGCTACATATTGCAATTGGTGGAGTTCATGACGATTGGGCTGGTCGGAAGTTTTGATGAAACGGTGGGGCTCGCTTTATTCCATACGTTATTCAGTGTATTGGGAGCGATCATTTTTGTTCCATTTACAAATCAGTTTTCCAAATTATTGATAAAGATGTTGCCGGAAAAAGCCAATGCATTGACACGGAATCTGGACGATCAATTGGTTTCCATTCCATCGGCCGCCCTCGAAGTGGCTTATCAAACGTTGCTGCAAATGATGAAGCAGCTGACGGATGCCATTTTGGAATTGATTGAAGCGAAAAAGGGAACGGGCAGTTTCGAGAAAAAGGTGAGGGAAGTGGAGGCCGCCATTGTGGAAATCCGGAAATTCCTCAATGAAGTGCAGTCGGATTCCGCAAGACTCCGGAATCAGCATGTGGCGATCATCCATGTGCTTGACCACATCACAAGGCTGGTCAGCGTGCTGAGGGAACATCAAAAGGTGGAAGGCATTTATCATCATGAAAAGTTGATGAAACGATTTTCCAAAACGCTGGAGCAAATCAATGAAAGCTTCGGCAGTGAAGAAACGCTCTCGGCCATGGAGCAGGAGCTGGAGAAAACGGCCCACACCATTGCGGAAGAGCGGCGCACCCGCAGAAGAAAATATTACGAACGGACAGCGGTTCGGGAGACGGAACTGGAAGTGGCCATGTCCAAAGTGCAGGCGCTGCTCTGGATTGACCGCCTCGTCTATCATTACTGGCGCGCCTTTGCGAGATTGGTGGAGTTTCAGAAAGGTGCGGAAATCGAGGAGTCGACAAATTTCCGTGATGTGGAGACGATGTAGGGGAATGAAATATGGTTTCATTTTAAACGCTCGGGTGTCTGGGACATCCGGGCTGTTTTTTGTAAAAGGAGATATTCTGAGTTGGAAAATATGATAAAATATTCCTAAATCCATTTTATTTTTTCGGCTGGTTGTCAAGATCATCCAGTTTCATAGTTGTTTAGTAGATAATGATTTGGAAAGGTTGGTAGTTTGTATGGGTATTTTGACAAAATTATTTAACCGCAATAAAAATCGGGTAATCGGATTATACGGTTGAAAACCATTAATTTATAATATTTGTTCATGTATATAAAAAACGGATTATTGAGTTGAAGACTACCATAACAGGTGGTCTTTTTTAATACACAAATAAATTTATAAATATTTATACTTACATGGTTGACAATGTGAAGAATTGCTTAACGCTTCTGCTGATGTATCTAAAAAGCTATTTGGTCTTGCTAATGTCAATTGGTCAGCATACCCAGAAACTATGGTCAATCACAGTATGTTTAAGGGGGCAAATCAATGAGTAACCTTTCACTTGTTAAATCAGCTCCTTTCGGTTCAATGCAATGTGATTTTTACAGCGATAATAACGAAGTCTTTATGACCAGAGAACAAATCGGTACAGCGTTAGAATACTCTGAACCGAGGAAGGCGATTCAAAAGATTCACGAACGCTATAAGCACCGTTTAGATAAATTTTCAGTTGTCACCAAACTGACGACAACTGATGGCAAAGCCTACGACACTATTCTTTATACTGCAAAAGGTGTCTATGAAATCTGCCGATGGAGCAGACAACCAAAAGCTGATGCGTTCTTCGACTTCGTATATGACGTTCTGGAAGGTCTTCGCAAGGGCGATTATCAAATCACTCCAACTACCCCCAAACTGACGGTGGTTGAAGGTGATGAAGCTCGTAAACTTGAATTAGAAGCTCGTATTCGTAATGCAAAGACCAGACAAGCGAGATTGCTCGTAAATGTAGCTGACAAGTTCAAAGACATTCTCCCAAAGGAACAGATTCAGATACTCATAGGAAACGCCACAGAGCTTATTTCAGACGTTCCAATGCTTCCTAAACCCGAAATACCTAAAACCTACACAGCAGGGCAAATAGGGGCAATTCTGGGCGTTTCAGCCAACAAAATAGGTCGTATCGCCAACAAGCATGGATTAAAAACCGATGAATACGGTATATGGGTTCTCGATAAGTCCCGACATTCAGATAAGCAAGTTAGCTCGTTCCAATACAACGAGAAAGGTAAACGTAAAATCACAGAACTATTACAACAAGAAGGGCAATGATAGTCATGCACAATGAGCTTAATTTAGATTTGTATAACATTAAGGACTGGAAAGAAGATGATTACAATTACAACTTCTTGGTGGAGACGATCCTGTCTCCACCTGCTTGTCCTATGGGTTGTCCGCCCGACTTTCAAAGATTCGGGCGTAAGAAACAGCTTTATATGGACACCACCATGCACAGTAAGCGTGTTGGCATTACAGTTGACCGTAAAAGGTTTAGATGCAAACAATGCAGTCATACCTTTTGGGAAACACTGCCCGATATGGATGATGTCCGTTTTATGACCAATAGACTGTTAAATACATTCGTGACGCTTCTCTCAAACGCACTTTTACAAGTATTGCAGAAGAGATTGGCGTTGATGAAAAAACAGTCCGTAATATCTTCCGAGACTATGTGGCTGAACTGGAACAAGAGATTTCATTTGAAACTCCTGCTTGGTTGGGTATGGATGAAATCCATATCTTAAAGAAACCAAGATTCGTTGTGACAAACATACAGCATAGAACAGTCATTGATATTCTGAAAAATCGTGAACTTGGTACAGTTATCCCTTATCTGCGTTCTTTGCCCGATAAGGAACGAATCAAATACGTCACTATTGATATGTGGAACCCTTACCGAACAGCAGTGAATCAAGAGCTTCCGTGGGCCACAATAGTCATAGATAAGTTCCACGTTGTCAAAAAGGCTAATGAAGCTCTGGAAAAGTTCAGAAGGAGTTACAAGAAAGACCTTCCTACAAAGCAACGTAGGCAGTTAATGCGTGATAGATGGGTTCTTTTATCTCGTAAACGTGACCTTAAACCTGAAGACCTTTTCCTACTGGAAACATGGACTGGATACTTCCCTCTATTAGCCGAAGCCTATGAACTAAAAGAGGAACTCTTTGACATATGGGACTTAGAGAAAAAAGTCGAAGCCTATCACAAGTTTCAATCATGGAAACAAAAGATACCAAAGGAACTTAAACCCCACTTCCAAGAACTCATTACTGCTTCTGAGAATTGGGAAGAAGAGTTCTTTGCGTACTTTGATAGTCCTAAGAAACTTACCAACGCATACACAGAAGGCTTAAATAGCCTCATACGCCATTGTAATCGAATGGGTAGGGGTGGTTACTCCTTTGAAGCCCTTAGAGCCAAAATACTGTTTACTGAGGGCTTTAGGAAACAACGTAAGACACGTCATTCTAAACGCTCGGATATGACAGGTGCATTTGGCAACGTAATGTCCAACTACGGAAACTTTTGGGATGACATTGCACAGTGGCCACCAGTTACACTTGGAGCAGACATTTCAACTTTAGTGAGAGCGATGGAAGAGGGAGAGTTTTAACCCTCTTTCAACTCACTAATCCGATTACCCTATTTTTTATTCTATTTTGAATAAGACGGACGTGAAAAATAAGAAGATTAAACGTTTATGGATTAATTCGCTAGAAGTAGAAGAAGTAAGAAAAGGTTTTAATAGCTTATTGGATAATTCAAAAGACTTATTGATGTATGAAGAAGCAAAGGCTCGTCAAATCAGTGATTGGCTCGTTGGGATGAACGCCAGTCAATTATATAGCTTGTTAATGCATGAAAAAGGTGTGAATATGACGTTGTCGGTTGGGCGTGTTCAGAGCCCTTTATGTTATCTCATTTATCAGCGCCAAAAGGAAATCGAACAGTTTGTTTCGAAACCATTTTTTGAACTAGTTGGTGAGTTTAAAACAGCAAACGGTATGTATATGGGGAAAGCTAAAAACATTCGAACGGATACGATTGAACCATTACAATCATTTGTTGAGGACAACGGTTGTTTACTTGATTCAGAAATAAGTGGTATGGTTGTCTCTGTTGAGAAGAAAGAAAAACGTGTAAAATCTCCTAAATTGCATTCGTTATCAACGTTACAAACGGTTGCCAATAAAAAGTGGAAGTATAGTCCTGCAAAAGTATTAGAAGTGATGCAATCTTTATATGAGAAGAAATTAGTTACTTATCCACGTACCGACTCCAATTATATTACGGAAAATGAATTTTTGTATTTAGTTGAGAATCTCGAACGATATAAAGAGTTGTTAAACGTTACGTTTGAAGCAAATTTAAAAGTTAATAAACGCTATGTCGATAATTCGAAAGTACAGGTGCATTATGCAATTATTCCAACGAAAACTATACCGTCTGATACGAATCTGAACGGTCTGACAACAGAAGAAAAATCGATTTATGAAGAAATCGTACTTACAACACTTGCGATGTTTCATCGAGATTATGTTTATGAAGAAACGAAAATACTTACTTCTGTAAATGATATTGAATTTGAAAGTATTGGGAAAGTTGAAATTGATAAAGGGTGGAAACTGTTATTTACAAAATCAGTGGAAGGTATCGAGAAAAAAGAAGACGATCCCGTACTTCCTGTTGTAGTTGTTGATGAAAAGGTAACAAGTTTGTTACATTCAAAGGAAGCTTGTACCAGCCCACCTAAACCATATACAGAAGGGGGCTTAATTAATTTAATGAAAACCTCGGGGAAAATGGTAGAAGATGAAGAAGATTCTGCAATTTTGAAAGAAATTGAAGGAATTGGAACAGAAGCTACTCGTGCAAGCATTATCGAAACAGTTAAAAAGAATGGCTATATTGATATCAACAAGAACATAGTTTCGATTACGAAAAAGGGTGAGCTTCTTTGTGAAGCCATCCATAACACCATGCTTGCAAGTCCTGCAATGACAGCAAAGTGGGAAAGTTACTTGAAAAAGATTGGTGAAGGAAGCGGTACAAAAGAGGTCTTCGTTGCACAGACGAAAAGGTTTATATCGGATTTGTTAGAAACCGCACCAGCTGCAATGCAAGAAATCGAAACGGTATCATTTGCTCAAGAACAACAGACTGATCACTTTGGTAGCTGTCCGTCTTGTCGAAAAGGAACGATGATAGATCGAAAGACATTTATCGGTTGTAGCAATTATCGTAACGGTTGTAAGTTTACGATCAATCGAACGATTTTAGGGAAAAAGTTAACAGACAAGCAGGTCACAGATTTATTGGAAAAAGGAACTACATCCATGATTAAAGGGTTTACATCAAAAGCAGGAAAGTCGTTTGATGCAAAATTAACGATTACCGATGGGAAAGTTTCATTTGTGTTCGAAATGTAGGTTTGAAATAAAGTCATACCGGTTCCTCCTTGTATTGAAGTGATCGCTAATAGTTAGACACGGTCATTTTCCCCATAGAAAAACTGCACCTCCAATGTTAGATAGTGACTAATAATTGGGGTGCAGTTCAATCCGCTTTACTGTGGGATTTTGTGTTGATGGTGAATAATCTAGGTTAGAATCTAAACTGATTTAAGAATAAAAGCTCTACTAGCAAAAAAGAAATAATTAATATCCCTACTGAGAATAGGGTAATAGTTAAAATTTTATAATTATTACTATTAGGTTTACTTTCTGCTAGTATTGATTCAATGTATTTAATTTTGAAGTAATAACTTAATATAAATAATATAGATATGATTAACCAAACTAATAGTCCCATATTACACCTTTATCATTATAATTAATTTTAATCACCAACTTAATACAGCGTAGGAGTTTAAAGTTGTATTTCTAAGCACAGGAGTAACAGCTAGACCTACTGACGGGTAAACTGTAAAAGATGGTGATAATGAGATTGTGTAATGACCATATCTCACAAGTACATTAAATAAACCTTGTGATTTCTTAGTATAAAGGTATTGCCCAACATATCCCTTGTGCTCTGTAAAACCAATTCCACTCTTTAAATTAAATCTAAACCCTACTCCTGATAAAGATGCAACTTTATCAGGTTGTGTAGCTGATTTACCAGTTTGCCATCCGAATGCACTGTATGGACCATCCCTATATAAATATTTGGCTTCATATTGTGCAATATCCCCTCTACTACTTATTGGAAACGATAGCTCTGCAGACTCCGGCCAACCAATAGAAAGTGCATCAGTCCATCTACTTGGAGGACTTTTAAGCCAATTAAAATTACCGTACACATACAGTTTCTTTTGACCAGCTCTGTCACTTTTGACTTCAAATGCAGCTGCGCCTACAGTAATGTCTGTATCTTTTTTGACTAATGGCGAAATCTTATTTATTCATTATTTTGATCTAAAACTAAATGTTCTTGATTAAAATAGATTTTTTTTGCATTATTATTTATTAATTGATGTAGAACTTCTACAGGAAATTCGTTAATTTCACTATCAGTAAGACCTACATCATTAATCAAAATCGTAATTTCCGCATCTTTTAGTAAATCAATAGTTTTACTTTCATTAGCGTTTGCCATTGAAGCATTAGAAAATAAGAAAATGGAAAAGAAAAACAGGAAGCTTTTTAGTCTCAAGGTAATTCGCCCTTTTAGTTTTGGATCTACGTCAAGTTTTTGGACACAAAAAGATTAAGTTTTTTTGCACAACAACCATTCATGGATTGTTCCACATCCCAAGTAGATTGTCAAAGTGAAAAGAGCCTTTGACAATCTACTTGGGACGTGGAGAAATAAACCAATGGCTGTTGTGCCAAAAAAATGTGAAGGGGGAAGTGGTTCTGTACCCCATGTTTTACGCTGCTATTCGGCACATTTTTTCGTATTCATCCGGTGTCAAATAACCAATGCTTCCATGAATTCGTTTGCGATTATACCAACCTTCGATGAATTGAAATAACGCAATTCTCGCTGTCTCAAAGCTTTCGTATTTGGTTAGATACACTTCTTCTTTTTTCAATATGGCATGAAAAGATTCAATACAAGCGTTGTCATATGGACATCCTTTTCGACTAAATGACGGAACCATTTCATGTTTTTTTAGTAGTTTTTGAAAGGCTTCACTTGTATATTGTGTTCCTAAATCTGTATGCACGATAAGACCGGGATCGGGCTTTTGATCTTGAATCGCATTCTGAAGTGCTTCCAGCACAATTTCTGTTGTCATGGTACGAGAGAATTTATATCCGACCACTTTTTTTGTATGTAAATCAAGAACGGACGCTAGATAACACCAACCATCACGAAGCGTATGGACATATGTAATATCAGCTACCCATTTTTCGTTGATTGTTGTTGTAGTGAAATCTTGATTTAATACATTTTCTCGTTCTTCTACTGGCTTTTGTGTTGGTGTTGGGCGAAACTTTTTTGCGATACAAGATTTGATGCCTGCTCGTTTCATCAGACGTTGAACTCGATTGATACTGCCTGTATAACCTTCTTTTTTAAGCATTTCATAAATTTTGGGTGCTCCATAACGTCCTTTACTTTCTTTATGAATTGCTTGAATGCGTTTAAGTAGCTTTTCGTTTGCGACATGATAGCGATTCGGCTTCTTATGAAACGATTCATAATACGTGCTTTTAGGCATCTTTAAAACACGACACATCATTTGGATTGGATGATGTTCGCTTTCTTCTGTAATTAAGTCAATCAGTTCTTGCTCATCTATTTTCTCGCGAATATGGTCATAGCCTTTTTTAGAATTTCGATCTCCTGTTTTAGTCGAAGATTTTCTTTTTGAATGGCTTCTACATCAGCCAAAGTTAACTCCTGTTCTCCTTCAATTGGAGAGAATTGCTTAATCCATTTATAAATCGTTACTTCAGAAACACCATATTCGCTAGAGAGTTGACTGACTGGAGTGCCAGAGCGATAAAGCCGGGCCACTGTTTGTTTAAATTCTTGATTATACCGTTTTTGACTCATAATTCGGACACGACCTTTCGTTAGTTCAATATTAATGACTTAACCTAGTTGTGTCCATAAATCTATACTACATCTATTTCAATACTATTGAAATAATTAATAGTAATTCCTATAACATAAGAATTGTTGATTAACCAGTTAGTAATAGACCAAGAACTTAACGATAATTAAATCTATCATATCCACACCTCCTTTTTTGTATATATTACCATATATTAGGATTAAATGGAAATTACATTTTATAACGTCTGCTTAAAATAAAAATCAAAAAAGGAAACCAACGAAAAAGGTATGTTATTTTTGTAAACGTCAAACCAATGATATGAGAACTTACAAAGATGAGTATAATCAGACAATCAAAGTTTGCCCATTATGTGTTGAGTATGCCGAGAGAAGATTGTATATAAAACCGTGACAAATACTACATAGCAATGTGGTGTACATAGGTAATGAATGAAGTGGCCTTTGATGCCCCTTTGTTCTAGTCGAGTAAGTAATTGTTCAAGTGGCTTAGAAAAGCAAATATATTATCATGGCAATAATGGGGTATTTTCAGTTTTTATCAACTTGTAAAATATGAAGGACATTTTGATAGGCTTATTCTTAAATTGAAGCAGAACCAAATGTAAAGCAGATTGCAGATTATAAAGAACAATCACCCCATTAAAAGTGGGGGTAAGGGGGGAAAAGTCATAACACTTTTACTTGAATCAATTTCATAAATCATAGTATTTCTGAAGTATAGAGTACCCCACTACCGTCGCATAAATGATGTCTGAATTTTCAGTTTTATTTTTTTCTGGACTTTAGAGATAAAACGAAAACACCTAAGCGAGGGTAGTAAACATCCATTTTTTTACTATAACCTATGACTTGTGTAACAACGACTGACAAACCTTTATGGGACGCCGTTTCCTTCGATTTTTCGTAACCAAATGTGAGCGGATTTCCACAAAGAAGCCTTCAAATAGCGACTAATTTGTAAGTAACTGCGTTCGCTATTCGTGTTCAACTGAGCTAAAACATTCAGACAGTACACTATCATGGCTACGTACACTTGATGATGTACAGCTTGTTCACTGTGACCAAAAAACTTTTTAATGTTCAGATGTTGTTTCATCCATTTGAAAAAAAGTTCGATTGCCCAACATGATTGGTAGGTTTCTGCAATTTCATCTGCGTCCATGTCAAACCGATTTGTCAGTAAATGAAGCTCATTTCTTTTTGTATCATGCAATTTGAGTAAGCGAAACACGTTTTCAGAACGATTTTGTGGTGTTCCAATGACAACCATTTCATCAGAGAATACGGGTGAATCTTCTGGTAACGAAAAGGATTCTAACACTCGGACAACAGCGTTTTTACGCAAACGGGTCACAAAGAAATAGCCATCTTCCGTCATTTGATCAAAGCGCCCATAATCCAAGTAACCACGATCAAACACGTACATGCATTCTTTGTCATCCACGAATACTTCTAGTTGACCACGATCATGTTCGTTGGCATTCGTGAGTACGGCTTGATCTGGATAGGAGAGTCCTTTTTCCATAAAAACAAGTCGTAAGTGAAGCTTTACTCCTGATTTTGTTTTTCGAAACTCTGCCCACTTATGATTGGTCAAATTAAGCGGTAATGTACTCGAATCAATGATTTTCAAAGGCGTTGTCACTTTTCTTCTTGTTTGGAAATTGGTTTTCCGATGAATTTGTGCCACTAAATCGAGAAAAATCGTTTGAAAGAACTCAGTTGGGATGGTATTGATTCGTCTCCCTAACTGTGAAAAACTAATCGATTCCAATCCCGTTGCTCGTTGTAATTCTTCTAAAAAGACAGCGTCACTCAACGCCCGTAAACTCTCGGTTTCATGGAGTTGGGCATACAAAAGCAGTTTCATAAATGAAGCCATATAAAGCTTCTTGGTATAGTGATTTAATTGATGTGTTTTCACTAGGTCGTCAAATAATGGACGATTAATCGGTGAAAACCATTGTTCAAATGATGTTTTTCGTGTAAACTTATCCATGCTTTTGTCCTTTGTATTGGATTTGGATGGTTTATTACCACCCAACCATTATAAAGGATTTTTTTGTGTTTGGATTATATTTCAGAAAATTCGGTTTATTTAAAGGCGTTAAATTATTTTAATGCGACGCTAGTGATAAAAATTCCAATCAAAAAAAACTCCCGAAGTGACGCAAAGGGCCTTTCAGGAATGGCGGATTCAGTTATTATTTCATTAGAAATCGTTCTTGATTGAACGTAAATGGTTGAGGTCCAAAAATCCAATACGTTGAGGGCTTTTGGGAGGTGAGATGTTCCATCCTCATTTCAATTGGATTCAATCTTATCAAAAATGGAAAAAAACGATAAAAATGTAATTATCTAAAAAATGGAGGTACAACATGAAGAAACTTATATTCGCAGCATTATTATTATTGATCGCCCTTCTTACAGCGTGCAATGCAGATGAGGAGGGCAAGGCAAACGAGGCTCAACAGCAGGAAAAGGAAACGGATAGCGAAGGCATCAATGTCGACAAAGGGTTATTCAATGTGGAAGTGACATTGCCGGCCAGCTTCTTTGAAGGCGGGGATATTGATCAGTCTATTGCGGAAGCGGAAAAAGAAGGGATCGAAGTGACGAAGAATGAGGACGGATCCCTTACTTACAAAATGTCGAAAACAAAGCATAAGGAAATGATGTCCGAGATGAAAACATCCTTGCTCGAAACAATCGAGGATTTGAAAAATGGCGAAGATTTTGCATCGATCAAAGATGTTGAATACAACAAGGATTTCTCTGAATTTACGTTATGGGTGGACAGAAATGAATATGAAAACAGTTTCGATGGATTCGCCGTTTTTGGATTGGGTCTATCGGGCGCAATGTATCAGCTGTTTGACGGCGCCGATCCGGAAAACTATAATGTCAGACTCGTTGTGAAAGATGAGGCGACCAAAGAAATCATCGGCGAAGCGAATTATCCGAAAGATTTGGAGAAAATGGAAGAGTAATAAATAGGAGGTTATGACGATGAAAAAATTCTTTTATCCTATTGCAATTTTCATGTTATTCCTTTCATTGATAGCATGCGGTGAAACGACGGAGGAAAAATTGGACGGAGCTGTAGAGAAAACGGAAACCGAACAACCGGCGGAAGAAACACAAGCGGATGAGGCGTCGGAAAATGAAAACGACATGAATCAAGTGATTGTCGATAATGATAACGTGAAAGTGACACTTGTGAAAATTGTAAAGAAAGAAGATTCGATTTGGGGCAGATCGGTAGAAGTGGTTTTCGATGTTCAAAACAAACGGCAAGAATCCATTGAAGTGCAGGCACGGAGCGTTTCTGTGGACGGACGCATGGTGGATGAGACGTTATTGGTCATGAGCCAAGAGGTGGCACCGGGCAAATCGGCCACTGCCAAGTTGAAAATCGAGGAACTGGATGGATATGAATTCCCGGAGTTTAAAGAAAACTTGGAAATGACCTTGCATATTTTCTCTTGGGATAATATGGATTATCAAGAAAATCATCCGGTCAAAGTGACATTTTAAAAGTAAGCCGCTCGAGATGAACAACAAGTCCTTATTGATGGAAAACAACCTTGTAATGATTCGTATAGTTGGAATGCCAATTAGTCTGTCAATTGGTATTCCTTTTTTATTGGTTGGATAGCATTGATGATTATGTGTCAAAATCAAAGATTATATATTTTTGTTAGCATTTTTTTATCAACCCGATATTAGTAAATTGACAATAGTATATTCGTTTAAACAGTACTGTATAACCATTTCTTAAAAGACAGGCTAAACATCTGCAGTTAACTATTCTTTCATCAATAATTTAAGTGCCAAAATCATAAATATTCGGATTTTGGCACTTTTTCATGTACGGTCGGCACCGGTGTAATCTCCGGGGTGCAAGTTCCGAACAGTACTTCTCCAATTTCCATCCCTATTTCCAATCTTTCTTGTCTCCATATCTCTGCTAATGTCACAACTAATTCACTCCCTTTTTCCGTTTTTATATATTCAATCACTATGCCTTTCCGATTCGACAACAATGGATGATATTGCGTACAATAAAATGTACTGAAATTGTGATGTCAATTTATTGAAACATTTATAAAACAAACCAATGATTGTTTATAATGGAATTAAGAATGAATGGAAAAGCGGTGGTTGAATGAAGTATAGACGAATCTTGGCGATTATTGAATATTTATGGAAATATTCTTCCAAACAACATCCGAAGTCGATTGAAGATATTTTGCAATATTTGGAGATGCATCAAATTGAAGGAGGATTAAAAGCGGTTCGAAATGATTTGAAGTTTTTGACTTCGGGGGAATCGTTCATTAAAGTGGAAACAAGCCAAAGCGGAAGAAATCAATTTATACATTATTGGATTGCGGATCGATTTTTTGAAATCCATGAGCTGCGCTATTTGATGGATGCCATTTCTTCGGCCCGTTTCATATCCGAGAAAGAAACGCAGCAAATCATCGAAAAGTTGAAAGCCTTTGTTTCCGAAGATGAAGCGGTTTTATTGGAGAACCAGCTGGTCCATACCTTTGCGAAAATCGACAGTCCGCAATTTGCCAACACGGTTCAAACCATTCACCAGGCCATTGCCGAAAAGCGGGTCATTCAGTTCCAATATGGAAGATACTCCGCCGAGAAGGAATTTGTGCTATCCGGAAGCCCGGATCCCAAAACATACCTCATCCATCCATATGGGATTATTTGGAATGAGGAGATGTATTATTTGATTGGATATAACACGATAAAGGAAGGTATCCACCATTATCGGATTGACCGGATCAGGGATATCCGCATGCTGGAACAGAAATTTGCCGTGCAGCCGGGCTTTGATATCAACAAGTATCGCAATCTGCTGTTTTTCATGTTTGGCGGGGAAGAGTCGTCCATCGAGGTGATTTTTAAAAATAATTTGGCGCCCGCCGTGATTGACCGCTTTGGCCTTAACGCCGACATCAAAAGGGTGGACGACGACCATTTTCGCTTAATCACAAGAGCTATCATCAGCAAAGGGCTCGTGCGCTGGCTGCTTTCATGGGGGGCAGATGCGAAAGTGGTCTATCCGAAGAGGCTGGTGGAAGAGATGGAGGAGGAAGCGGAGAGGTTGTATAAACAATATCTTGGGGAGAGAGATTGATCCTCAAATTAAATAGAAAGTATTTCACGAACAACAATGGATGTGTTTTAATGGCTGTATATGAATTTTATTCTATCATTGAAAATAGTAAAGAAGATAACTGTTATATCGTTAATTTTCCATACATTTGAGGCTGCTTTACTTATGGAGACACATTACTTGAAGCGGTAGAGATGGTAGAGGAAGCATTGATACTTATGCGAACTTGTATGGAAGATGAAGGAGATGACATTCCTCCTGCTTCTCCTGCAGAAAAGCTAATTGAACAATTACCTAAAGGAGCAGTCTTGTGAATTTTGTTGTCGATACTGACAAATATAGAAAGATGGATTGATCTAGGGGACAATAGTTACTATCTAAAAACTGAGGTCGAAAGATTCTGTTTATCTTACAGGAGATATTACTATTTTATCGACATAATTCTCAAGATTTTTCGGTTTTTGTTTTAGTATAATATGACTATATTGATATAAAAGAAGTTTATTATGTCCCAACATGTTGAATTGTTGGACATTTTCATAAAGGAGTTCAGATTGAAAGATGTCGAGAGGAATTATTGATAATAAACAAAGTGGATTAGTGGGGGATGTATTAAAAGAATATATTGCAAAGGGCAGTAAGTTATCTGTTGCTGCTGCACAATTTACTTTATATGCTTTTGTCGAATTAAAGAAAGAGCTTTTTCAATTAGAGGAGTTTCGCTTTATTTTCACAGAGCCTGCTTTTGTACAAGGCGGCAACTTATTAAAGGAACAAATGGAAAAAAAAGAAGCTTTGTTGTATGGGGTTGAAGAAGAACAAAAATATAAAGTAGAGTTAAACCAAGCCTATATCGCTAAAGAATTTGCAAAATGGTTGAAACAAAAAGCACAAATCAAGTCAGTTACTAATCAGCGAATTCAAGGCGGACTATATCATGTCGAAAACAAAGACGGAACGCAAATCGGCCTTGTCGGTGGAGCACCATTCTCAAGTCCGGGATTAGGCTACAGCAACTCATCCAATATATACATTAACAATATTGTAGATGATACGGAATCAAATACACAACTCCTTCGCAATTTCGAGGCGATTTGGCAAAATGAGTATGCATTACAAGATGTGAAAAAACAAATATTACGGCGTTTAGAAGTGTTATATAAAGAAAATTCGCCGGAGTTTATTTACTTTGTTACACTCTACAATCTTTTCAAAGATTTTTTACAAGATACGAAAGATTACGAGGCGTTACAAACGAGAACAGGGTTTGAAAATACGCTGATTTGGAATAAACTTTATGATTTTCAGCGCGATGGTGTGATTGGTGCCATCAACAAAATCGAAACGTACGGCGGCTGCATTATTGCCGATAGCGTCGGTTTAGGAAAAACGTTTGAAGCGTTAGCGGTCATTAAATATTATGAATTGCGCAATCATCGTGTTCTTGTACTAGCACCGAAAAAATTGAGAGAAAACTGGGCGATTTACCGTTTAAACGATAAACGAAATATCGTAGCCGAAGACCGTTTTTCTTATGATTTGTTGAACCATACTGATTTATCTCGGGAACGTGGCTATAGCGGAGACATTAACCTCGAACATGTAAACTGGGGGAACTACGATTTAGTTGTCATCGACGAATCTCATAATTTCCGCAATAACGATCCGCGCAACGACCGCGTCACAAGATATTCAAGACTAATGAACGATATTATTAAAGCGGGGGTAAAAACGAAAGTGTTGATGCTTTCCGCTACTCCGGTTAACAATAAGCTCGATGACTTAAAAAATCAAATTGCCTTTATTACCGAAGGAAATGACAAAGCGTTAGCGGAAATGGCAAACATTAAAAGCATCAGCCAAACGATTCGTTTGGCGCAATCACAGTTTAACAAATGGAGCAACTTGCCTGAAGAAAAACGGACAACCGAACGATTGCTGGAAATGTTAAGCTGGGATTATTTCACACTTCTTGATTCGCTAACGATTGCTCGCTCTCGTCGGCATATTGAAAAATATTATAATGTGAAAGATATCGGTCAATTTCCAATGCGTTTAAAGCCAATCAATATAAAGGAAACGATTGATGAAAAAGATGAGTTTCCAGCACTTGAAAAAATTAATAACGAAATATTGCGTTTACGATTAGCGGTGTATTCGCCGATGCAATATATTTTGCCGCACATGAAAGACGTCTATAGCGAAAAATACGATACGAAAGTCGCCAATGGAAGAATTTTTAAACAAACAGACCGCGAAAATAGCCTTGTACATTTGATGAAATCGAATTTATTAAAACGTTTAGAAAGCAGCATTCATTCGTTTTCTCTAACATTACAAAATATTATTCATAATATTGATTCACTAATTGATAAAATTGATAACTATAATCCAGGAAATGAAACGATCGGAGACATTACAGATATTGATATTGAAGACCCAGAATTAGAAGATGCGCTCATTGGATCCAAAGTAAAAATATTAATGAAAGACATGGATCTCATTCGCTGGAAGCAAGATTTGCTGTATGACCGCGAGATTTTAGCAAAGCTGCTCGTACAGGCAAAAAAGGTTACACCTGAGCGTGATAAAAAAATATTGGCATTAAAAAAAGTGATTAAAAATAAAATTGAAAATCCAATTAATGGCCAAAATAAGAAACTATTAATTTTTACAGCATTTGCTGATACGGCAAAATATTTATATGAGAACTTACATCAGTGGATTTTACAAAATTTCGGGCTGCACTCTGCCGTTGTCACAGGTTCAGAGCATCCAAAAACAACATTGAAGTTCAAAAAAGTGGATTTCAATAGTGTGTTAACGAACTTTTCACCCATTTCTAAAGAGAGAGCGAAAGTCATGCCGAATATGACAGAAGAGATTGATATTCTCATTGCAACCGACTGTATTTCTGAAGGGCAAAACTTGCAAGATTGCGATTATCTTGTCAATTATGATATCCACTGGAACCCAGTGCGTATCATTCAACGATTTGGACGTATTGACCGACTTGGAAGTAAAAATGAACGTATTCAGTTAGTGAACTTTTGGCCGTCGATGGAGTTAGACGAATATATTAATCTAGTCGGCAGGGTCAAAGACCGAATGACCATTCTTGATATCTCTTCCACCGGGGAAGAAAACGTTATCGCCGACAACAGCAACGAAATGAAAGATTTAGAGTATCGCCGGAAACAACTCGAAAAATTACAAAATGAAGTCATTGATTTAGAAGATATTTCTGGGAATATTTCATTAACGGATTTCACGATGGATGATTTCCGAATGGATTTATTAAATTTCATGAAGAAAAACAAAGATGTAATCGAGAAGGCTCCTTTAGGTCTATTTAGTATTACAACGAATAAAAATGAAAAACTTCGAGAAGAAATTAAGCCGGGAGTCATTTTCTGCTTGAAACAAATCAATAACTTTACAGCCTCTAGCGAACAAAACGCACTTCATCCATATTATTTGATTTATGTGAAAGAAGACGGCGAAGTGTTATATAACCATGTCCATATCAAGAAAATTCTCGATATCTATCGTTCGCTATGTAATGGACAAAAGGAAGTAGAACAACAGCTGTATGCGGCATTTTATGAAGAAACAAAGCACGGTAAAGACATGGGGCGATATAAAACGCTGTTAGAAAAAGCGGTTGAAGATATCGTTGGGAAAATCGATCAGCAATTGACATTGAATATTTTTAGCTTAGGAAACTTAGATAGTCTTGTGACAAATGCGAATACAAGCTTGCAGGATTTTGAAATCATTTCTTATCTCATTATAAAAGGGTGAGAACGATGGCTAGATTAACGTTTTACCGTATGATTGGGCTGGACGATAAAGTTCGTCCGCTCAATAAAAAATTAGATAAAAAGATGTTCTATGATTTCGCCGATTTAAACAAGAAAGAAAAAGACTACATTACAAAATATATTGAACGAATGGAATTAAGTTATTTATTAACCCCGAGCACAATCAATATCCAGCCATTTATCAACGAAGAATACCATTATGAAGGGGTTATGTTTATTACGATTCAACTGAGGGAGGAAGCGAAAGACAATCATCTGCCGGTCATCGGTGAAATCATCCAAGGGGCGCTTCCGAACCCTGTGGTGATTGTCTTTGAAAAGCAAGGAAACTTTCAAATCGGCACATGCTTAAAACGATTAAATAAAGTAGATATGTCGCAGGTTGTACTGGAAGAATCGTATTACACTCCTTGGTTTCAATTGGACGGGGATGATGAAACGGTCCATCAGTTTATAAAAACGATTCATATTACGAACCTATCATTTTCTCATTTTTTTCAGTTTTATAAAGATATTCATTTAGCGGTACAAGCGTTTCAACATACAAAGGTTGTCGGAGCGTTTATCGTTGCAGAAGATGAAGAAGCACAGCAGCTCATTGCGCAAATCCAAGCACACGAAGCGGAAATAACGAAATGGAAAAATAAACTAAAAAAAGAAACGCAGTTTAATCGAAAAGTAGAGATGAATATTAAAATTCAACAGTTAACAAAACAAATGGAACAGTTAAAGCAACAATTGCAATGAAAGGAGAACCATCATGGAAAAACTAGACGGAAAATCGATGGATTTAGTGAAAACAAATATTGAAGCGTTAAAGCAGTTGTTCCCGGAAGTCGTGACCGAAGGAAAAATCGACTTTGAAAAATTAAAACTTGTGCTTGGAGAAGAAATTGAAAAACGCAATGAACGATATGAATTCACATGGCACGGCAAAACGCAAGCGATGAAACTAGCACAAACGCCATCAACGGGAACACTCCGCCCAGACAAAGCATCCAGCAAAAACTGGGATACAACGGAAAACCTTTATATTGAAGGAGACAACCTCGAAGTACTAAAGTTGTTGCAAAAATCATACTTTGGCAAGATTAAAATGATTTATATCGACCCGCCGTATAATACGGGGAAAGACTTTGTGTACAAAGATGATTTCAGGGATAACATTAAAAACTATAAAGAAATGACACAACAAACAACAAAAGCGAATACGGAGACAAGCGGACGATACCATACTGATTGGTTGAATATGATGTATCCGAGATTGAAATTGGCAAGGAATTTGTTGAGAGAGGACGGGGTTATTTTTATATCTATTGATGACACGGAAGCAGCAAATTTGAGAAAATTATGTGATGAGGTATTTGGTGAAACCAATTTTGTAACAACTTTTATTTGGCAAAGAGCTTTTGCACCTGTTAATATGAATAAGTTTGCTTCTCGTAACCATGATTTTATTTTATGTTACGCTAAAAAAATTGATAGTTTATTACTCTATGGCCTATCAAGAAGTGAAGATGCTGATGGAAGGTATTCTAATCCTGATAATGATCCTAGAGGACCTTGGATGTCAGGAGATTTATCGGTAGGTCCAGTTGTTGAAGAGAAAGTATATGAAATAATTACACCAAGTGGAAGAAGAGTTTTACCTCCAGAGGGGCGTTGTTGGGTCTTAACAAAGGAAAGATTTGAAGAATATCGTAAAGATAATCGAATTTGGTTCGGTAAAGACGGTAACAATGTCCCACGTTTAAAACGATTTTTAAGTGAGGTAAAATCTACTATTACTCCATTGACTGTATGGACATATCAAGAAGTATCACATTCACAAGATGCTAAAAAGGAATTAAAAGAATTATTTAATAATCAGTCGGTAATGGATTATCCTAAACCAGTAAAATTGATAAGAAGAATATTAGAGTTATCTACAAGAGATCATGATATAGTATTAGACTTTTTCTCCGGCTCCGCCACCACCGCCCACGCGGTAATGCAGTTAAACGCTGAAGACGGTGGAAATCGCAAATTCATCATGGTACAGTTGCCAGAATTAACAGATGAAAAATCAGAAGCGTATAAAGCCGGTTACAAAAACATTTGTGAAATCGGGAAAGAACGTATTCGCCGCGCTGGTGAAAAAATTGTTCAAGAAACAGGAAAAACGGATTTAGATATTGGTTTTAAAGTGTTTAAGCTTGATTCTTCCAATGTCAAAACGTGGGACCCTGATTTCGAGAACTTGGAGCAGACCCTTTTAGATTTACAGAACAACATCAAAGAAGACGAAGACCGTACAAAAGAAGACTTATTGTATGAAATTTTACTAAAAATTGGCTTACCGCTCACAACGCCAATCGAAGAGATTGACTATAAGGGTAAAACCATTTACAACGTCGGTTTTGGTTCTGTCTTATTATGCTTAGAAAATGAAATTGACTTAGACATTGTCAATGAAATGATGAAACATAAGTCAGAGCACATGACACCAAAAGTGATTTTCAAAGAGTCTGGTTTCATCAATGATTCAGTGAAAACAAATGCGATTCAAACATTGAAAAAGAACGGAATCACGGATGTTAGGAGTGTATAAGCCATGAAGTTAAAGTTTATTTCTGACTTAGATTATCAAAAGCAGGCGATTGATTCCGTTGTGCAAATTTTTAAAGGCCAACAAATGAAACAGTCCAATTTTACCGTATATTACGGAACGCAAGAAGAAGCCGGCATGATTCAAACGGCATTAGGCGTAGGGAACCGTTTGGACCTTACTTCTCAAGAAATTTTAAAAAATGTCCAAGCCATCCAAATGAAGAACGGTTTGCCGCGCAGCGAAACGCTCGATGGGATGAATTTTACCGTTGAAATGGAAACGGGAACCGGGAAAACGTATGTGTATTTACGGACGATTTACGAATTAAATAAACATTACGGTTTTACAAAGTTTGTCATTGTCGTGCCATCTGTGGCGATTCGCGAAGGTGTGTATAAGTCTTTGCAAATTACGAAAGAGCATTTTAACGAGTTGTACAACCGTACACCGTTAGAATACTTCATTTATGATTCGCAAAAGCTCGATAAAGTGCGTAACTTTGCGACGGCAACAACGATTCAAGTGATGATTATTAATATCGATGCCTTCCGTAAAAGTTTTGAAGACCCGGAAAAAGAAGATAAAGCAAACGTTATTCATCGGACGAACGACCGACTAAACGGTTATCGGCCAATTGAATTTATTCAACAAACGAATCCAATTGTCATCATCGATGAGCCACAAAGTGTCGATACGACACCGAAGTCCAAAGAGGCGATCGCATCACTCAATCCGTTATGTACGTTGCGTTATTCGGCTACCCATGTCGATAAATACAACATGGTGTACCGTCTTGATGCAGTGGATGCCTATAATCAAAAACTCGTAAAGAAAATTGAAGTAATGTCCGTCCGTTCTGAAGAATCATTTAACGTCCCTTATATAAAATTAGTAGAAGTAAAAGAAGGAAAAGCAAAAATTGAACTTGATGTTGAAACGCGCGGCAAAGTGAAACGAACAACAAAAACAGTGAAGTATGGGGACGATTTATACGATATTTCTGGAGAACGGGAATTGTACCGCGGCTATATGGTGGAACAAATTGATTGGACAGAAGGAAATGAGTCCATTGAAGTAAACGGTCATTATTTGCGAGTAGGTGACGTCATTGGCGATATTGACGACGATACGATTAAACGATATCAAATCCGCAAAACGATTGAGGAGCATCTAGATAAAGAACTGCGTCTAAGACCGCGCGGCATTAAAGTGTTAAGTCTTTTCTTTATTGATAAAGTGGCCAACTATCGTGATTATGATAAAGATGGTAATCCAATTAAAGGAAAATATGCCATCATGTTTGAAGAAGAATACAAGAAATTAATTCAGAAGCCAAAATATCGTACATTATTTAATGACATCGATGTTGATATGGATGTAGAGAAAGTTCATAACGGATATTTTGCGCAAGATAAAAAAGGAAGGTTAAAAGATACAAAGGGAAATACAGAAGCGGATACAGATGTCTACAATTTGATTATGAAAGACAAAGAGCGTTTATTAAGCTTAGACGAGCCGCTTCGCTTTATTTTCTCACACTCGGCACTTCGCGAAGGATGGGATAACCCGAATGTGTTTCAAATTTGTACGTTAAAAGATTCAGCGGGGACGTATGTATCAAGGCGGCAGGAGATTGGCCGCGGCTTACGTTTAGCAGTGAACCAAAATGGCGAACGTGTCCAAGACTATAACGTCAACACGTTAACGGTTATGGCAAATGAATCATATGAAGAGTTTGTCGCCTCTTTGCAAAAGGAAATGGAAGAGGAGACAGGCGTAACATTTGGCAAATTCGAAAAGCATGTGTTTGCGAAGCTAGTGTATATCGATTCAGATACAGAAGAACCTGTGCAAATGGGGTATGAGTTGTCGGCAAAATTATATGAAGAACTGAAACAATATGATTATATTGATGAAAATGGAAAGGCAAAGCCATCGTTAAAAGAAGCATTAGACAAGCATGAATTAAATTTCAGTGATGAGTTTCAACCTTGGAAACAAGCGGTTATAAAAGAAATACGACACTATTTACAACGCTTGCCGATAAAAAATGCAAACGATCGAAAAAAAGTTCAATTGAATAAAGCGATTTTAGATAGTGAAGAGTTTATTCAGTTGTGGGAGAAAATAAAATATAAAACTGTCTATTCTGTTGAATTTGATAGCGAACAATTAATTAAGAAAAGCATTGCAAGCATTCAAAAAATACCGCCGATTCATAAAATTCGTATTTTAAGCCGAAAAGATCAAGTGACGATGGACAAAGTGGAAGGAATTCATGCGCAAACGGTGAGAGAAAGCGCCGAAGATTATGCAACTGTTCATCACACTTTACCAGATTTAATTACCGAATTGCAAAATCGCACAAATTTAACACGCAAAACGCTTGTCCGTATTTTAACAGGCTGCAAGCGGCTTGACGATTTTAAAAATAACCCGCAAAAGTTTATTGAAGAAGTGACGAAAATCATCCAGCGGGAAATGAGGTTATTGCTCAATGACGGTGTCAAATATTACAAAATCGGCAACGATGCGTATTATGCCGTCGAATTGTTCCAAAACGAAGAGCTGCTGGCCTACTTAAACGACAATGCTATTCGAAGTGAGAAATCACCGTTTGACTATATTGTTTATGATTCAGATATTGAAGCAAGTTTTGCCCAGCGCTTTGAAAACGACGAAAACGTCAAAGTCTACGTCAAACTACCAAGTTGGTTCAAAATCGACACCCCAATCGGTTCCTATAATCCTGACTGGGCACTTGTCATTGACAAAAATGGTGAGGAAAAACTGTACTTCGTTCTTGAAACAAAAGGTACAGAAATCGAAGAATTTTTACGTCCGGAAGAAAGAGCGAAAATCGACTTTGCCCGCAAACACTTTGAAGCCATCGGTACAAATATCGAATTCATAGGACCGGAGAAAGATGTTGATCGATTTATGTTACGAGCAATAAGTTGTCCATAATTCATTTATTACAGAAGCTATTTTGGCTTCTGTTTTTTATAGCTTTCGATCATTTAAATTTTGTCTGTATTTTATTTTTTTCTTAACCAATTACAGAAGTAATAAGTGTGGAAATTTGAACTTAATATCTTTTTCATCAATTGGTATGTAGAAATTTTATAGAAAAATAAATCAAATCAATAGAATAATCACAACAACATATGTATTGATTTGATTGAATCTCTATTCAACCAACAATAAAAAATAAGTACATCACATTCCTTGTGTATGGCAAAATAAAAGTGCAGAGCTTTGCAAAGGAAAAATGCAGAGTCCTGCACTAAATTTTTGTGCATAAACAAAAAAAGACTTGCCAGTCACCCCAAGTCCCACTACAGTAATTGTGTCAAGCAATTGGTAGTGGAGGTAAGAAAGGATGCTAGCAATGTCTGATATTAATTGTATCAAACATTTAAGAAATAACAAAGGTTTATCTATTTCAGAAATACAAAGAACAATGGGAATTAATTGGCGAACAGCTAAGAAGTATGCGGATGAAGATCAACTCCCTAAACAGAAATCATTTAAAAAGAAAGGGATGATGTATGAGGAAAAGTGGGGAGTAATTGTTTCAGATTGGCTTTTTGAGGATTTAAAGTTAAGGAAAAAATTAAGAAGAACAAAGAAACAAATATTTGAAGAACTAAAGGAAATGGGTTTCCAAGGTTCTTATCGTACTGTTTGTTACTTTATCTCTGAATGGATGAATACTCACCAAGAAGAAAAGGATAAAGGGTATGAAAGATTAGAACATCCTCCGGGTGAAGCTCAAGTAGACTTTGGAGTAATGGAAGCTGTACAAGATGGAGAAATTGTGGATATTCATGCTTTAGTTATGACGTTTCCTCATAGTAATGCTGGATTTGCAGTACCGTTACCAGCTGAAAATCAAGAATGCTTCTTACATGGTCTCAATATTCTTTTTAAACAGGTTGGGGGAGTACCTAAAAGGATAAGAATCGATAATTTGACCCCCGCTGTGAAGAAAAAAAGGACAAAAAATGAAGAAGCACAATTAACTGATGAATTTGTTCAATTTCAGAATTATTATGGCTTTGATGTGCAGGTATGCAATCCAAGAAGTGGCCATGAAAAAGGAAATGTTGAGAATAAAGTTGGATATATACGCTATAACTTTTTTACTTCAGCTCCAATAATGGACAGCTATGAGGGTTTAACTAATCAATTATTTCATAAATTAGAGGCGGACAGAAATAGAATTCATTATGCCAAAAACGTACGTATTGAGGACTTATGGCAGGAAGAACGGGATTATCTTCTAGCATTACCGGAAAAGCCCTATCCTGTATTTAAAGAGCATCTTGTTAAAGTAAACAAATATAATGAAGTGAAAGTGGATCAGACGTTGGTTCATGTCCCTAAGGGTGGCAACTATAGTCAATTACAAATGATATTAACATGGGATCAATTAAAGATTGTTTCACCTAATGGGGAGATATTATTGGATGACTATCGGCCATATATGAAAAAGCGAAAAGCATTACCATGGCTTTCAATAATTAAAACATGGATTCATAAACCAAGGGTTGTAGAATATTCGCGCTATAATAAGTATTTACCGGGAAGAATTTTTGTTGGTAGATAATTTAATTATTCGACGAAAACGATTAGAAGCTCTAGCTAGTTTATTAGTTTCTCATGACATGAAGAAGATTAATGAAGAGTTCTATGAATTAATTGCACAGGATAAGCTACCTAGTGATAATAATCCTTATGAAGTGGACTGGAGTAAATACGATTCATTAGCTCCTAGAGAGGAGGCTGTCAATTGAAACAGGACATTAAAGAATTGTGTAAGTCATTGAGGTTAGCTTATGTTGCGGATGTATACGAGCAAATACCGTTTGAAACTCCGAAACAATTCTTATATGGGCTACTTAAGGAGGAAATAAGATTAAGAGAAAAAGCGAGAGCAATCCGCTTGATAAAAAAGGCGAAGTTCTTAGATAAAAAGAGTTTACATGATTACGAGTGGACCGAACAACTTCGGTTCCCTCCTCACTTAACCAAAGAGGATTTGTGTAGCCTACAATTTATTGAGAATCGAGAAAATGTAGTTTTAGTTGGTTCACCCGGGACAGGGAAGACTCATTTAGCCACAGGACTAGGGAAAAAAGCTTGTGAACTAGGTTATGAGGTTCGTTTTTACCGTGTTGCCCACCTAGTTGAGGAATTAGAGCAAGCTTTACGTAACAACCGTTTATCAGCATTTAGAAAACGGATGGAGAAGGTTGATTTGGTCATTTTAGATGAAATGGGATACTTACCATTTAGTAAAGAAGGAGCTGAATTATTATTCCAAATTATATCGGAGTTTTATGAACAGAAAAGCGTAATTATTACATCTAACTTAGAATTTAGTCAATGGAACCGGATCTTTACAGATTCTCGTTTAACAGCAGCGTTAGTGGACAGGCTAATTCATCACGCCCATATCATCTCTTTTCATGGCGAGAGCTATAGACTGTCCCACGCATTGTCGAAAAGGAATTAAATGGGTGGCAAACCTCTGCATTTTTAATTGCATTTCTCTGCACTTTTCTATTGCAAAATACATTCCTTCTGTTTTCCATGTTGAAAGGCTAAAAACACTCATAACGGATGGAACATTTTTTTGATAATATTAACGAAACTGATTTAATTGAGGGTATGATTTTAAAGGATTAAAAACCAATCACAACGACAAGTCGCGCATTGTATCGATGAATGCGCGGTTATTTTTATTTGCAATTGGCTGATTGAAAAACTGTGAGCATTCTTCTAATTAGCATGATGAATAATTCTCAAAAAAGTGTTTGAAATGCCGAAAAGGAAATAGCAGAATAAGAAAATCTAGCTAAGATATTACAGTACCAAATGAAGAACTGATAAGAGTTATTGAAAGGGGAATACTTCATGCGATTTGACATCCGATTAGACGGATACATTGTAAACTGCGACAAAGGATACGATGAATTTATAGATGATTTCGTTGAAATGGCTTGAGTCAAATGGCTGGGGATACGCAGGAATGACGCTTCCTGTAACGGAGGAAGAAAATAGCGAAGCAGAAATCGACAAAATCCTCACTAATGAACATTATAAAAAAATGGGGCGCTTTTTTAGTGCTGAATGATGACGAAGAAGAGGAAGGGGCTGTCCGAAAAGTCGATTGAATCGACCTTGGGCTCAGCCCTTTTTTCCTATCTAGAAGCTAGTTTTGTCCCAGCCCCTTCATTTTCACGATTTGTGATGAATTTATATTTTTCGTTAAGAATAGTTGCTGAACTATATTGGAAATGAGAGTAAACCCAAAAATAGGAAATCGAATTGCGATTTTTTGCATTTGCGAGATGCCAGGAAATTCGATACTTTATAATCAAATCCGTGTAGGAGTTTGAAATGTCAACAATTGCATATATTCAATCTTACCTAGAAGAAAATAAGCTACAAGATGATGAGTTGCAAAAATAGAAAAAATGGAGTCGACCGTTGACTCCATTTTTTATTCTTGGTATTATCTGGATTAGTTAACAATTGCATATAAGAGGTGATTATCATTCCAGCAATCCACATTACTTTTTCATTGGAAAAACCGCTGACAGTACCAGTGAACTACCAACATTTGCTTCAAGCGTTCGTCTACAAGATTTTGCCTCAAAAAGAAGCAACGTTTCTCCATGAACATGGTTTTCAGCATCAAAACCGCACGTACAAGCTGTTTGTATTCAGCACCTTGCAGTCGTCAAATATAACTTATGATAAAGAAACTAAAAAACTAACATTTTATGACAAATTATATCTGTCTATTAGTTCAATTATACCAGATATTGTGGAAAAAACTGCAAATTTTTTATTATTATCTGCAGATTTAGAGATGAATGGCGTTTCTTTAAAGGTTGAATCATTGGAATTTGACAAACTGGAAGTGCAAGATAGTGAAATCGTTGTCCGCGCTTTATCGCCGATTACTGTATATTCAACGTTTGAACGTAGGGATGGAAGCAAAATTACGCATTTCTTTTCACCGTTTGATAAAGTGTTTGAGCATTTACTGGAGGAAAATTTTATTCGCAAATATGAAGCATTTTACAATAAACCCTTTGCAGAGGAAGGCCAGGTCCTTTCTGTCGAACCCATTCAAGTAGACAGTCGCGACAAAGTTGTCACGAATTACAAATCGACTTGGATTACCGGCTGGAAAGGCATGTACCGGTTGAAAGCCAAACCGGAATATTTATCTTTTCTACTTAATACAGGTCTGGGCTCCAAAAATTCGATAGGTTTCGGCATGATTCGACCAGAATCGACCTTACCTAAAAGGGATTAGATTGGAAAAGGAGGGCAGTTACAAAAATTATTGGAGGTGAAAAAGGATGATTGAATCAGTAGCTGCATTAGGACGGTATGTGTTAGAAAAATCGAATAAAAGTGTGTTAGAACAAATGATTGAAAATCCTAACTATGATTATTGTATGTTTATTTTACTTTCTGAAACTGAGAATGGTATTGAATTTACAGGGGTCGATTATGAAGAAGTCTCAACTGATTATTCGAAATACTTGTTTCGTTCAGGTTCTTCCAGAGGAGCAAACTTTTCGCCGACTGCCAAAATAACTACTTTATCAAATACCTATGATCAAAAAATATTAGGTTGGTTTCGAGGAGTTTTAAAAGAAAAAAGAATTAATAACAAAGAAAAATTGGAACAAATATATGACAGGTTAGTACAAGATCAAGCATCAATTTTAGCAGCTGTATCTGAAAAAATCGAATCTTTGGATAAGTGTTTGATATCTGTAAAATTGAATCATTTATATCCGGTAGAGAATGAACTTTTTACGGAAACTTTTTTATATCTCATAAACAAAAAGGATTTGGAATTATCTGCGAATAATCAAATTTGTTCCATTTGTAAAGAGCAAAAAGATACAGTCATTGGAAAAATGTCAGCCTTTAAATTTTACACATTGGATAAGCCAGGTTTTATAACGGGGGGCTTTCAAGAAGAAACAGCATGGAGAAATTATCCGGTTTGTTTGGAGTGTAAAAGTTTCGTAGAAGCGGGTAAGGAATATATTGAAAATCACTTAAAGTATCAATTTTATGGACTTCCGTATTTATTAATACCATCGTTTCTAATTAACAAAGAAAATACAGGAGAAGATTTTGAAGTAATACTCGAAATTTTTGAAAATCAACAAAAAATGATCCAGCTTTCAAAAGAAAGCGGCAATTCAATAATGACTGATGAAGGAGATTTACTGTACATTCTATCTGAACAAAAAAATACGATTTCATTGAAATTTTTGTTTATGCAAAAAATTCAAAGCGCTGAACGCATATTGCTTGTTATTGATGATGTATTGCCGTCACGTCTTCAAAAATTGTTTAAATCAAAAGAAGAAGTTGAAAAAGTCATTTTATTCAAAAAAGAAACAAATGAACCTAGACATTTTCACTTCGGTTTCTTCCGTACGTTTTTTGCAAAATCCGATGAAGGTAAGAAAAATTTTGATTTAAATAAGTATTTTTTAACAATTGTCGAATCATCTTTTAAGGCCAAACAATTGGAACTCAATTTTTTATTGAAATACATAATGAAAGAAATCCGCAAAGATTTTTTAAAAGAAAATGAGCAAAATTTCTATTGGAAAATCAAACAAGCGATGGCTTGCCTGTCATTTTTGGAAAAAATCAATGTGCTTCAATTCGAAGGAGGCCAGATGATTATGAGTAAGTTTAACAACATTTTTGAAGTTTTTGGTAAACAACTAAATACAAATGAAAAAAGAGCCATCTTTTTATTAGGTTCGATGACGCAAATTTTATTGGAAGTTCAACAGAAAAAACGCAATTCAAAACCGTTTCTTAAACAGTTAATGGGATTAAAAATGGATGAACAGTCAATAAAAGGTTTGCTCCCGAAAGTTATTAACAAATTCATTGAATATGATGCCTACACGAAACCAAGACAAGAATTGGCGGAAGAAATATCTTCTCTATTTTTGCAAGCTAATGAAAAGTGGAAACTATCAATCGATGAAATCAATTTCTACTTTGTTTGTGGAATGAGTTTAGCTTCAAAAGTTAAAGAAGTTTTATATGAAAAAGAGGAGGTTATTCAATAATGCTAACGAATCGTTCAGAAATATTGTTTTTGTATGATGCTCAATGGATTAATCCAAATGGGGATCCGGTTGATGAAAATAAACCGAGAATCGATGAAGAAACGGGGCGAAACATCGTTACAGATGTGAGATTAAAACGCACGATCCGCGATTTTTTACATCAATATAAAGGGTTGGAAATTTTTATTCGTGAAATAGTAGATGAGAAAGATTATATTCAGGATGCAAAACAACGTGCTGAAGATTTTTTGATAAAAGATGGAGAAAAACTTGAAAAAGAGAAATTGTCATTAGCAGAAATGAAAGAAATTATTAATGTTCAGGTTCTTTCTTCTTGTATAGATATTCGCTTATTTGGTGTAACTTTGCCAGTGGAAAAATCATCAAAAGAGAAAAGTTCGATTACTCATACAGGTCCAGTTCAATTCAAAATGGGACAATCGCTTCATCGCGTAAAAATGGAGTATATAAAAGGAACAGGTGCGTTCGCTTCTGGAAGTGAATCGACACAAAAAACATTTCGCGAAGAATACGTGCTTCCGTATTCATTGATTGCTTTTTACGGAATTGTCAATGAGGAAGCAGCAAAAACGACTAGATTAACCGAAGAAGATATTGACACGTTATTGGAAGCAATGTGGAATGGAACAAAAAGCTTGATTTCACGCTCGAAAGTTGGACAAGTTCCTAGACTGTTAATAAACGTTGTTTATAAAGAAAAACATTTCCATATTGGAGAACTGGATAAGTACCTGTCGTTAAAAACGGATAAAAATGATGAAGAACTTCGTGATGTCAGCGAATTTATCATTGATGTTGATAGATTCATAGATGTTTTAAACAAAAATAAAAATAAAATTGAAAGAATCGATGTAAAAGTCGATGAACGGATTCAGTTGTCTACGGATATCAAAAACAGTTTGCAGCAGGCAGGGTTCTCAATTAGGGAATTGGATTTTTAAGGGTGAAGAAACATGAAAGTGCTAGTTTTTGATCTATGGGGTGATTTTGGACATTTTCGTAAATATTTTTCAACTTCTTCTCCGCTAACATATTCAATCATTCCCCCTACCGCAATGTACGGCATTTTAGGAGCGATTTTAGGGTTTGAGAAAGAAAATAATTTTTATTTAGAGAAATTGAATCATCAAACGGTTAGATATGGGATTAAAATATTGAAACCTGTGAAAAAAACGAGGATAGGGTTAAATCATATTAATACAAAAGGGAACATATGGATTCCCAAGCAAAGACGAGAAGGTCCAAGAACACAGATACGAACAGAGTTTTTAAAAGATCCTGGCTATCGGTGTTATATCCATATATCCGATGAAAATCTGTTTGAAAGATTAATCGAATACGTATCTCAACATAAATCGGTTTACACTGTGTCGCTTGGACTGAGTGAATGTTTGGCGCAGTTTCAATATGTAACGATAGAAGAAGTTCATAAAACCGAGTCAAACGATTATACAGAAATGGCAACTGTTTTGAAGCATTCCATGATTCAAGAAAACGGTCTTTTAATTGAAGACGGAAAAACATACATGAAAGAAACTGTTGCAACTGAAATGGATGTTAACCGTGTTGTTTCAAATTACGAAGAAATTATTTTTGAATCAACTGGAAAACCGATAAAAGTGCTAGTGGATCATAGCTACGTAACGAGCCAATCGGAACATATTTGTTTTATCAATTAGCACGTTTAGTGAATGAACGTGCTTTCTTTTTAGCTTATACGTGAGAGAGGAGGAACATGCTTGTGGTCCAACTATTATCTCACCCGAACTATCCATTAGAAAAACATGTACAGGGGGTTTTACATCAAATTGAAAAGTTTTTTGATGAAAAACGTCTTTCACGTCTATATATGAATGACTTATTTCTACTTTCCAATATGATTGGATTATTTCACGACATTGGAAAAGCAACTGGATATTTTCAACAATACATTAGGAAAGAAAATAATGATTTAGGTATGCTCAAAAATCATAGTTTGATTTCAGCGTTATTATTATACCAATTTTTACAATATGAATCTGAATTGAAATTTGATGACGAACGATTGCGTTTACTTGCATTTTTAATTGTAAAGAAACATCATGGCCAATTGAATAATTGGCTGGATGAGTTTAAGCAGTTTCATGAAAACGAAAAAGAACTGTTACAAAAGCAAGTTCATGCAATCGATTTTGAAAAGCTAAATCAGTCGTTTCAATCTTTTTCATTATACAAGCCTTTATCGAAAGAAACCTGTTTACAATGGGTTGAAGATTTATTTAATGAATCTTTTAAAATCCGAAGAAAAATTATGAAATATAATCGCGAGAAAGTTCCAATTGAATTGTATATTCAATATATCTTTTTATTTTCCATCCTTATCGATGCGGACAAATCTGAAGTCGGCATTCTCCAAAAAGGGTTATTTCCAGAAAGAAGAAAGCTTAATTACGACATTGTTATAAATTACAAAAGAAAACAGAATTGGGATAATCGCAATCTAAATGAACTTAGGGAAAAAGCATTTCAAGAAGTCGATTCCCTGAACATTGACTTAAATCATCATTTTTATTCGCTGCAATTGCCGACAGGTTTTGGAAAAACGTTGACATCATTTCAATTTGCTTTAAATTTGCGAAAAAAAATCGAACAAGAAAAAGGAGTTACATCACGTATTGTTTACAGCCTTCCATTTTTAAGCGTCATTGATCAGACGGAAAAAGTGATTCGAGAAATATTTAATATTAACGAAATCGAAATGGACCAATCGTTGTTACTTACGCATCATCATTTGTCAGATTTAAGCTACACGATTCAAAAAAATGAAGAAGGCTATCATCAATATGACTACAATGCTGCACAACTGTTAGTTGAAGGATGGAATGCAGAAATCATATTGACAACTTTTATTCAGTTATTTCATTCGATTTTTTCTAATAAAAATGCATCGCTTAGAAAGTTTCATCGATTTGCCCACTCGATTTTCATTATCGATGAAGTGCAAGCGATTCCGCACAAATACTGGCTCGTTGTTCGTGAAACATTAAAAGTTTTAGCTAGAGAATTAGATTGCTATTTCCTGTTTAGTTCAGCAACCATTCCTGCCATTTTTAAAGAAGATGAAATGCGGCCGTTAGTGGATGCCCCAAAGTATTATCAAGGTCTGTCAAGAGTGATGTTGCATTCTCACATAAAAGAAAAAATGACGATTGAACAATTTGTAAATACCTTAAACATCAACGAATCTAAGACATATTTGTTTATATTAAATACGATTGATGCAGCTAAAGAAGTATACAAAAAATTAAAAGAGATTGTACCTGATAAAAAGATAACGTTTTTGTCTACTCACATTCCTCCTATTGAACGATTGAAAAGAATTGGTGAAATTAAAAAACAAAAATATCAGATAGTAGTAAGTACACAGTTAGTTGAAGCAGGTGTTGACATCGATTTTGACATTGTATATAGAGATTTAGCGCCGCTTGATTCTATTCAACAGGCTGCTGGGAGATGTAATCGTCATGGAATGAGAAAAGGAGAAATACATGTTGCACATTTAACCGATGGTTATAAGAGTTTTGCAAATTACATCTATGATGGAATTCGATTGAATATTACACAAGAATTATTAAAGAATGATGCAATACCAGAAGAACGGTTTTTTCAGTTCATAGAGCAATATTTTGAACAATTGCAAGCAAAAACGGCTAATAAAGAGTCATTGGCACTATTGAATGGGATTCAAACATTATATTTCGACGGTGAAAAAGATGCAGATCGAATTCCTGTTTCTCATTTTCAGTTAATTGAGGAGCAGTATGACAGAATGGAAGTATTTTTAGAGCTTGATGAAAAAGCGAAATCTTTATTTGAACATTATGAAAAAATATTAAAAATTGAAGATCAATGGGAGCGGAAGAAAGCTTTTAGGGATATTAAAGCTGACTTTTATCAATACATTATTTCCATTCCAAGAAAGGTAGACAATAAACCGCCAATTGTTAATGGAATCGGCTACCTGACTAAGACTCAATTAGAAGATTATTATGATTTAACTCTCGGTTATAAAACAGAACAAACATCATTAATTTGGTAAGTGGTGACGCGGATGGATAGTCAATTTCCAATCACCGGAACGTATATTTGGTATTACTTTATTTGCAAACGTGAGTTGTGGCTCATGATGCATAATATTATTCCCGATCAGGAAGACGAAAATATCGATATCGGCCGATTTATACACGAGTACTACAGCAAGCGCGGGAAAGAAGAAGTCGATATTGGCAGCGGCAAAATTGATCGGATAAAGAAAGTCGGAAATGAAGTAATTGTTCAGGAAATTAAGAAAACTTCAAAATTTAGAGAAAGCAGCTATTTTCAGCTTTTGTTTTATTTAGATCAACTTGAAAAAATGGGAATTCAAGCAAAAGGAGAGCTGTTGTTTTCTGAAGAAAAAAAGAAAGAATCCGTTGTTTTAACAGATGAAAACCGCAAGCAATTGCATGAAGCGATTTCCGAAATTCAAAAAATAGCAAAGTACCCTGTTCCTCCACCGCCGAAAAAAATCAAGTATTGCCGTTCATGTGCTTACCGGGAATATTGTTGGGCAGGTGAAGATGAATGAAGAAAACGCTGTACATTTTACGAAGCGGCAAGTTCAGACGAAAAGACAACACATTATATTTTGAAGATGCTGAAGGCAATCGAAAATTTATACCCATTGAAGATACGAACGACATTTTTATTTTTTCAGAAGTTGATCTAAATACAAGATTACTCGATTTTTTAAGCCAAAAAGGAATTTGCGTTCACTTTTTCAATTACTATGGTTACTACAGCGGAACGTTCTATCCTCGTGAACATTTAAACTCAGGGCATGTCATATTAAAACAAAGCGAACATTACTTAAATGAAGATTTACGAATCGACTTGGCGAGAAGATTTGTGAAAGGCTCAATGAATCAAATGAAGCAAGTGTTACGTTATTATGCGAATCGTCGAAAAGAAAGCAACCAAAAGTTTATCGAAGTGATTGAAAAAATTAATGTTCTTATGGAAAAAATCAATGAAATTGAAACAATAGCTGAATTGATGGCGTTTGAAGGAAATACCAGAGAGTTATACTATTCGTGCTTTGATGAAATTATAAACAATAAAGATTTTGTATTTGAAAAACGTTCGAAACGTCCTCCCCTAAATCCATTGAATGCCCTTATCAGTTTTGGCAATTCCTTGTGTTACACAATGGTACTTAGTGAAATCTATAAAACATATCTAGATCCAAGAATCGGATACTTGCATTCCACTAATTTTCGAAGATTTACTTTGAATTTAGATGTGGCTGAAATTTTTAAACCAATCATGGTCGATCGCCTTATTTTTCAACTAATCAATAAAAAAATGATCACACAAAAAGATTTTGAAAAAGAACATACCGGCGGAATATTATTAAATGAGAAAGGAAGACGAACATTTATAGAACAGCTCGAAACAAGAATGAGAACGACAGTCAATCATAGGCATTTAGGGAGAAACGTATCATACCGTCGGTTAATCCGATTAGAATTATACAAAATCCAAAAACATATTTTAGGAGAAAAACCCTACGAGCCATATACTTCGTTGTGGTAAGACAAATCTTTTGCAAATGAATATATTTATATGAATCATCTTTAGCTTGAGATTCAGAGAGTGAGGGTTGGTCGTTGTTTGTGATCCTTGTATATGACGTTGGAGAAAAAAGAGTAGGAAAAGCGTTAAAAATTTGTAGAAAATATTTACATTGGGTACAAAATTCTGTGTTTGAAGGAGAAATTTCAAAAGCCAACCTGGTAAAATTAAAAAAAGAATTAGAAATGTTAATTGATAATGATGAAGATTCCGTTATTTTATATACGTTTCGTTCGCAAAAATATACCGGAAGAGAAATCATGGGAAAAGAAAAAGCAACGACAGATTTTTTGATTTAATTTTGTCGTCGATCGGTCTCACGACAGCAACCCCGAGGGATCGACGACAAGTTATTTTTGTATAATTTATAGAAATCCCAATAAAATCAATGAATTTCATTATTTTCACTAAAATTTCAAATTGACTATTTTTTAATAAAAAGTTACTATATAGCTAACAAATGTTGATTTTATTAGGGTTTTGATCTTACCTATGAGGGATTGAAATGCAGACTATCGAAAAAAGATGTATGTGCCAAAACCACGTTTTGATCTTACCTATGAGGGATTGAAATGCGCTCATAACGTTTGGTAAATTGTAATCGTCTTTGGTTTTGATCTTACCTATGAGGGATTGAAATGCCTATACGCAGTTAAATAGTGAAATTGTGCCAAATTGTTTTGATCTTACCTATGAGGGATTGAAATACTGTTCTTTTTTGTCTTTTAACCAATCTTCAAGCCGTTTTGATCTTACCTATGAGGGATTGAAATCTTCGATTTTGTCGATATCCGGATTTTTCAAATCAACGTTTTGATCTTACCTATGAGGGATTGAAACTCATCAGTGAAGGTATAAGCGAATTCATCGAATCCAAGTTTTGATCTTACCTATGAGGGATTGAAACAGATGTCCTCGATTTCTAATGATGTTCCGTGATTGACCGTTTTGATCTTACCTATGAGGGATTGAAACGAATTTCCTGTGCAAATAGTAGACCTTCTACAAATCCGTTTTGATCTTACCTATGAGGGATTGAAACTCTCGGTGTGCGAGAGTTGCAAAAACGTGGAGCGATACGTTTTGATCTTACCTATGAGGGATTGAAACATAATCCGTCGTTTTTGACGAATTATTTTGGAGTTAATGTTTTGATCTTACCTATGAGGGATTGAAACTAGACCGACCATCTGAAAAAGAAAAGTTGCGCCCACTGTTTTGATCTTACCTATGAGGGATTGAAACTCATAATATTAACAAAGGCGTAGGGGGTTGAAAAAAGTTTTGATCTTACCTATGAGGGATTGAACCATGGCCGTCACAGGTTTCGATTCTTGGTGGATTGCGGTTTTGATCTTACCTATGAGGGATTGAAACCTTCGATAACATAGTTATACTCATAAATACCATTCGTTTTGATCTTACCTATGAGGGATTGAAACTCGACCAATGCTTGCAACGCTTCTGTTCCGCTTGCCGGTTTTGATCTTACCTATGAGGGATTGAAACCGGCCGAGCACTTCGATTTCAATCGCTGGAACTTCGTTTTGATCTTACCTATGAGGGATTGAAACTCGTCAGCATAAAATTCAAGTGCTTCACGTAGTCGTTGTTTTGATCTTACCTATGAGGGATTGAAACTTGGAACTGATGCAGATGTGGATGGATACCATATTAGGTTTTGATCTTACCTATGAGGGATTGAAACCGCCTTCTGTTCCACTTAATTCGCGTAATTTTTCGAGTTTTGATCTTACCTATGAGGGATTGAAACCCGAATTAAAGCACTCGCTAATTCGACAATCAACCGGTTTTGATCTTACCTATGAGGGATTGAAATTCAGCATTGTCGACGGGTTTAGTTCATTTCAGTTTGTGTTTTGATCTTACCTATGAGGGATTGAAATCCGTATTCCGCACTGCATACTACGGTCGATTGTATGGGTTTTGATCTTACCTATGAGGGATTGAAATCCATCCCCAAAAACAGATACTGTGTATGTAGTATCAACGTTTTGATCTTACCTATGAGGGATTGAAATTCGGCTTTGAGTCTTAATAATTCCTTGCGTTCTCTTGTTTTGATCTTACCTATGAGGGATTGAAATCCTTCGTCTAACTCAATAAGAGTGAATGGGTCATATAGTTTTGATCTTACCTATGAGGGATTGAAATTTCGCTTCTCTCCGCAGCGCCTTCAAGCCCTTCAAGTTTGTTTTGATCTTACCTATGAGGGATTGAAATTTTTCATCTGCTACCTGTTTTGCATAATCGCCTTTGTGTTTTGATCTTACCTATGAGGGATTGAAATTTAGATTCCAGTATCTAACTGCTTATTTACAGTTATTTCCTGGTTTTGATCTTACCTATGAGGGATTGAAATGCTTTTGTCCGAACGTGACACTTTGAAAACTTTTTGTGTTTTGATCTTACCTATGAGGGATTGAAATGCGAATACGAAGGAGTGGAAGTTCACTACACACGTACGTTTTGATCTTACCTATGAGGGATTGAAATTACCACTTGGAGAACAAATTGATACGATTGATGCTGGTTTTGATCTTACCTATGAGGGATTGAAACCGAGCAAATTGAATGGCAAAGACAAGTGATTCGGGGTTCAGATCTTACCTATGAGGGATTGAAACCACGCTCAATGCAATCCAGGTTGTCTAATAACTGTTGTTCAGATCTTACCTATGAGGGATTGAAACAACATAATGAGTTTACACGTCATATAGACGTGTACGATGTTTAGATCTTACCTATGAGGAATTGTTGGCTAAAGGCTTGATTCTTTGTTTTGTTTCTTAGTCAACTTTACAAAAGGCCAAATAAAATTCCATTCATTTACCTTTTAAATTTTTTATGCTTTTTTCCCTCATTTTTTCCTCACTTTTTTTGTAAAATTTCAATTTTCCCCATATTTTTGTTGAATTTTTACAAAATTATTAAATTAATGAAGGATTCCGAAAAAATGTGTCAAAGTTATTATATAATTAGCAATAAAGTGGAAATTGTGTAAGAATTTTGGAGGAATTGTTGTAATGTATCATACTGTAGTTATTACGTGCGGAACGTCTTTTAATAATTCAAGTAATTTTTTTTGTTTTAATAATTTTGATAAATTTAAGGAAAAATCACTTAATTTATTTGATACAGAGATATCAGAAGAAACTGAAAATGTTATCAATAAGTGGCTTCATTTATGTATAAGGAAACATAAGCAAAACAAACTAGAGCCAAATCAGGTTAGCGCAGAATATTCAACAATGTATTCTTTAAAAAAATTTGGGAAGCTACATAAAAAACCAACCGTTGTTCTTATTGTGACGAACAGTATTGGCGGTTATATGGCTGAACGATTATTAAGCTATTTATTTAGACAAGATTTTAATGCGAATATAATGGTTACTTATGTCACATTTGATGTTTCGAATGCCAGTATCTTGAATCGACAAATTGGAGAATATATGTCTAAATTAACGCATGCATTACGTCAAGGGGAACCCAATACTACTTGCTTTGTTCCATTGGGTGGATATAAGTTTATGACTTCTTATGGTTATATTGTCGGCTCTATTTTGAAATATCCGACGGTTTACGTAAATGAACATGCGCAACAACTGATTCAAATTCCGTGGGTTCCTATCGATGTGGAAAAGTTTATCGAGGGGAATGCAACACTTCTTCGCAAATGTTTAAATGATTTTATTGAATTTGAAAAGCTGCATCATCAAGAAAAAGAAATCGTCTCATCTCATCCCTATGTTTTTGAGATTGAAGAAGGTCTTGTTGGCTTAACTCCATTTGGTCAATTTTTACTAGAACAAAGCGACCGGAGCCACATTTTCAATACACAGTATTATTTGTCTGATCAAGTTCGAAATTTGATAAAAAATCAGCAGGATCAATCTATTTTTGTTGCTCAACAAATGCAGGAATTAGTGAAAAAAATTAAACTGCACGAACATCCTGATTTAGAATTGATGCATGAAAAAGATTTTGATAAGCTCGACCGTTCAAAAATGAAATATCATTTATACAAAGGTGCTAGTAATGGAAGGCATGTATTTCGGTTGGCTTATCGGTATGATTCATCAAATCAACGGTTATATGCCAATTACTTATGGTTAAATCACGATCGTTACGAAAGAGAGGCTGCAAAAGGAATAGGGATTTATGACGATGAAGCCGATTTTCGCGATGTAACGGAAGAAATTGTGGGGAAATATTTATAGATCGGAGGGAGTTATTATGACCCGAAATCTACTGATGTCTTTTTTAGGTACGGGGAAATACATACCATGCTACTATGAGTATAACGATAAACGTTCTAAATTAACTCGTTATATACAAACGGCTATTTATGAGCACATTAGTTCTTATGTCGATAACCTTGAAGTTATTATTTTTTGTACAAAAGAAGCAGAAGAAGCTAATTGGTCTGGTTTACAAGAAACATTTAATGAAATAGCACCTCAAGCAAAAGTAAAAAATGTTCCGATTCCAAGTGAACAAGATGAAGATGCAACTTGGACATTGTTTGAGAAAATTATGGATGAAATTCAATATGGAGATAGAATTTTTTTTGACGTGACTCATAGCTTTCGTACTAATCCAATCGTCGCATTAATTGTTCTCAATTATGCAAAAGTTGTGAAAGGCGCAAAATTTGGTGGGCTAATGTATGGCTGGATTGAAAAATTAGGTAGAATTCCAGAAATAGAAAAAATAAATGTAGAAGAAAGAATTGCTCCCATTGTAGATTTGACAGGTATGACTAATTTACTAACTTGGACAAATGGTGCTGACCAATTTATTCGTACTGGAAATGCTTCTGTTTTATTAGAGATTGTAAATCAGGAACTCAAACATAAAAAAGATGATAAAAAAAGTGAATTGATTAATGTTAAGTACTTGATTAATCAGTTAAATACAGTTGGTTTATGTTTTGAAACAGCTAGAGCTAATAGCTTACAAACAGAAATAAATAAATGGAAGGAAAAAACTGAAGAAATAAAACACTCTGAAAACCAACATTTCCGTCAATTAATTCCACTAATTGATACAATTGAAAAGAAAGTTGAAAATTTTTCTGATGATGAAATCATGAATTATTATTACATGTCAAAATGGTGTTATGATCATGGATTAATTCAACAAGGGCTTACTATTTTAGTTGAATCGGTAATAACTGTATTGTGTAAATTAGTAAAAGTAGATGAGTTTAATAAAGATATGAGAGATGTGGTCTCCTCTTCATTGAATGTATATTTAGACAAAAAGCCTGAAGAAGAGTGGCAAGGCGACATTGAATTCATGAAAAAAGTTGTTAAAAAAATAAAACCTTATAGAGAAATGCTAAAACCTTTTCAAAAATTAAGAGAGTATAGAAACAACATTAACCACGCTGAAATGAACAAAGAAAGACAATTTCAAGCAAAAAGTTTTCAAGGAGCATTAAAAGAATCATTAGATAATTTGCGGCCGTTTTTCGAAGAAATGTCAAAATCATTAAATAGCCGAACTGAGGTGACATAAATGAATCATTCCCAGTTGCTAGAGCTGGCATTAAATAAAACTGCACTGCAATCAAAAACGTATCAATTGAAAACGATAACCCCTTTAGGAGTACATGGAGCCTCTGGAAGTCAGTTTGAAGCAGAATTTCGGATTCCTTCATTGCGTGGCGTAATTCGGTATTGGTGGCGTGCTGTTCAACACATGGATGAACCAAAAGAACTTTTACAACTTGAAACAAAAAAATTTGGCGGAACATCTGTTAATGCGCAAAAATCTCCAGTTGCTTTTGTTGTTGAAAAACCTTGGATTGTTAGAAACTATAAAAAATTTGTATTACCTCATAAGAATAGTTCTCCAATGACATGTTTGCCAGAACAAAAAGAAATTCCTGTAAAAATGTTGGTAAAACGTAATGAAGATGTAGCTTTTTATGAAAATGTATTTCATTTGTTTTCAATGTTAGGAAGTATGGGACAAAGAGCAAGACGCGGATTTGGCTCGATTCAACTTTCGGAATATGAAGATATTGATGATTTTATAAATGAACTAATGAGGACATTAAACTATTTTGGGATTGATGTAATGTTTAATTCAAGCCATTCATTGAAGGTTAGAAACTATGAAAAGTTATCTCATCCGACGATTGCATCTATATGGTTCGGGAGACCATATACATCGGCTTGGGATGTTGTTATAGCTTATGCTAAAGCATCCAGTAAAAATCAGACAGGTATGTTAGGACAAGTATCAGATAAAAAACGTAATAAAAAAAGATTTGCTTCTCCTCTCTGGGGTTCAGTAAAAGAAATAGGTGGAAAATATTATCCTGTTATAACAGAACTTCAATCGCAATCAATAACAAATATGAAAAAATACGAGAATGAACGCAATGAGTTTTTAGAAGTACTAGGAGTGAGCATATGAGTGAAAAACAAATGGTAGTTTTTTCGATCGGGCCTGTTCAAAGTTTTATTGCTTCCGCTCGCAAAACTGAAGATTTATGGAGCGGCAGTTTTATTCTTTCTTTTTTAATTGAAAGAGCAATGGAAACTCTATGCAGTCAAGGTTTGAAGGTTGAGTTTATCTATCCCAAAGCATCGGAAGATGATTTAAATCCAATGAAAAAAACGGGGTACAACGCAAATGTTGCTTCTTGGCCTAACCGATTCACGGCATTTGTAAATGGTTCTTTGGATGAAACGACGAATGTATTAAAAAAAGTTGATT
Organism: Ureibacillus sp. FSL W7-1570; assembly: GCF_038593265.1. GTDB lineage: Bacteria > Bacillota > Bacilli > Bacillales_A > Planococcaceae > Ureibacillus > Ureibacillus suwonensis. The sequence goes on along the minus strand of NZ_CP151979.1, from coordinate 834,448 downwards.
CAGTTGTTAGACGGGAGTTTAACAAAATTTGCCATTATGCAATCAATGAAGTATTTCCAAAACATATCCAAACTGATCAATTGTTGAAACAGGCCAATCATCAAATTGAGCAATTGCTAGAAGTATATTGGGTTGTTCAACCATATAACGGCCATTATCGTGAAGAAAAATCAACACTTGAAGCGCGATTAAGTGCGGTTAAAAATGACAAAATTTATCATCAACTCATAGAAAGTGGATTTACTTGCACAGTTTGTGCCCAGCGCGATGCTTTATGTATGGAGCCATTTGATCAATATGAAACAATTTATGAACTGAAAAATAAAGTAAAAAATACTTGGAAGCATAGAAATGAAAAGTTTAAAGGAACCGATGAAGGAAAAGATGACGGTAGAATCCGCGATAACGAGTATTTATGCAGCATTTGTTTAGGAAAACGGGTTGCACGGGATTATTTTAAAGAAGTATATCGAAATGCCTCCTCTTTCAAGTTTTATCCATCGGTCATTGAGATAGCTGGAAAATACACGTATTTTGCAATTCTTTCGATGGACGGAGACAATATGGGTTCGTGGTTTAATAGCAACACTGCTGAAGAAGCAGGTAAGGTTAGTGACGCATTAGCAACTTTTTCTAGACGCGTCGTACCCGAAGTAGTACGGAAAGAAGAAGGGTATTTGGTTTACGCAGGCGGCGATGACGTTCTAGCTTTTTTGCCTGTAGATAAAGCGTTACAGGTTGCGAATGAACTAAGACAAAAATTCGGTATGAAAGGAAGCGGATTACAAGGAGCAACAGCTTCGGTAGGATTGGTAATAGGTCATAAAAAAGCGCCGTTGCAGTTGTTGTTGCAAGAAGCAAAAAAATTAGAAAATCGCGCAAAAAGTTACGTTCATCAAGAACAAAATCAACAAAAAAATGCTTTGGCAATCGGTATACATACTCGCTCGGAAAAACATGAAACTGTCGTTCCTTGGCAAATCGACGGAATGCAAACTTCGGATCTATTAAACGAAATCATTGAATTATTGACCAATGATTTATCCGATACTTTTATCTATCGATTTTCTGAAGTTTTTTTACCATTGAATGATTATGATAGTAAAGACAAACATTTAATGGTTGAATTTGAACTACGTCGGCTGCTTAGACGCTCAATGAAAGTAAAAAAAGAAGAAAAAGAATTAACTAATATACTGGAAAAGTTAATGGCACTATATAAAAGCATGGAATCTGTTAAATCGTTTGTTATGTTATTAAGAATGCTAACCTTTTTCAAAAGAATGGAAAAACAAGATAAAGGCGGTAATAACCATGAAGACGATAACGCTTAAACCGGTCGATTCCTTTTTTTTCAGAGGCCATGCTTACGCTGATGCTGGCAGCGATACAACGATGACTGGCTTTTTTCCTCCTAGACCAAACACGATTTATAACGCACTAAGAAGTGCTTATATTTATACAAATTCATCATTTGAAAGCTTTACTAAAGAAGAAAACGAAGAACTAAAGCGCTGGATGGGAAGTCCTGATACTCACGGAGATTTTCGTATTAAGGGATTATTTATAAGTAAGAAAAATCAACTTGTATTACCGTTACCTCTCGATTATCAAGTTGTAGAAGATGATGAAAGTTTGACAGGATATCCGCTTCGTATAAAACAAAATGATTTTTTTCAGTCGTCAAATTCAACAGATTGGGCATTGTATGCAACAGTAAAAAATAAAAAATCAAAAAATGCTCAGGGTAAATTTGCTTATTTTGATCAGTGGAAACAATCGGTGTTAAATCAAACACCTATTCATCGATTGTTAATTACACATGATTTTGTTGATGAATATGCAAAGGTCGGTATACATGTAGACTATGTAAACAAAAAAGCAAAGAATGAATATCTGTATCGAATGAACATGCTATCGATGAAACCGGATTGCAGTCTTGAAGTATTAATTGATCGCACTCCTGATTTTACAAATGTACGATTTGCGAGGCTTGGCGGCGAGAGCCGACCTTGGATTGTGAAACAGAATTCATATGAGCATCCATTTTTTTGGAACAGTAAAGAACTTCAGGAAATTGAAAATCAATTGCGAGAAAACTGTATAGCTCGAATTATTCTATTAACGCCTTCGATTTGGAAACAAGGAAGCAGACCAGGAAGTTTTGATGAAGTGACTGGCAAATTAGTACTTCCTAATGATATTACAGTGGAACCGATTGCTTGGGCAGTTGGCCGTCCTGAAGTATTTGGTGGATGGGATATTGTTCGCAATCGTCCAAAACAAAGGCAGTGGATGGTACCAGCTGGGACGGTGGTATATGTACGCATTGATGAAGAAAAAATTTCAAAATTAATGAATTTAGCGAACGGGTTTCACTTTTCGGATGATTTAATACAAGAAGGATTCGGATTTTCAATTATTTCTGGAGTCGTTAAAGGGGGATAAAAATGTATTCAATTGCAAAACCTTTTTTACTGCATGCAATTACATCTGTTCATGCTGGAAGCGGAAGTGAAATTGGAATCGTTGATTTGCCAATTCAAAGAGAAAAACATACGAATTACCCTAAAATTGAATCATCTTCATTAAAAGGTGCGTTGCGTTCACATTTTGAAATGGATCCTGAAGTTGACGAAAGCAAGTTAGAACTGGTTTTCGGGTCTAAACCGGATAAAAACAAAGAGAATACTGATAACGAAAACAATACTCAAGCGAGCGCAATTGCTTTTAGCGATGCGCGTTTATTGCTGTTTCCTATCCGTTCATTGAAAGGAGTTTTTGTCTGGATAACATGTCCACAGGTAATAAATCGTTTTAATGATGATTTAACAGCTTTTACACAGGATTTATCGATAGAAAAATTAGAAGTTCCAAAAGAAAACACGGTTTCTTCAGACCTGATGATGGTTGGAGGTAATAAAATTGTATTGGAAGAGTATACATTTTCAGTAACGATTGATGAAAAAACACAAAAATTAGCTAAACAACTTGAAAAACTGATTGGAGATGCTTTAACAGTTGATTTAGCTTCACGTATAGTGGTATTAAGCGATAACGACTTTGCTAATTTTGTAACTTTTTCCACAGAGGTAAATGCAAGAGTAAAAATTGGTGAAACAGGCACGGTTGATAGCGGAGCGTTATGGTATGAAGAAAATGTCCCGCCAGAAACGATGTTTTATAGTTACTTATTTATTGGCAATGTTAGAGGAAACGGTACAAAAGATTTATCCACGTCTGAACAAGTTCAGCAATTTATGAAAAATCATATGCCTTCTGTGTTTCAGTTAGGTGGAAATTATACAATTGGTAAAGGAATTATGAGAACCATTTGGCTGGATAGGGGAGATAATGATGAGTAACCGCCCAATATCGACAATTGAAGGTGGACGAGCTTCTTTTGCATTTTCCGAAGTTAAAAAATTTGTAGAAACACATCGAGAACATGCAAAAGACTATCGTTCATACGTTAAAAAAATGCCAGCGATGATACAAGTGAATGGATTAGGCCAAACACTTGCTTTTTATTATTCAAAAAAGAACAAAAAAGCTTATTACGAAATTTATCAAACAATAACAAGTTGGTTGAAAAAAGAATTTCCTCAATTTTTTACAAAAGAACAAACATTAGTAGAAGTTGTGATTAATCTCGATAGCAGCGATTACCGAATGTTCACAATAGAAGTGATGGCATTGTTAAACTGGATGCGAAAGTTTGTCGATGGTATGGTTGAAGTTAAAGAAGGTGAATCATAAAAATGGAATTCCATCCAATTGATACAAGAAAAATTTTCAAAGAATACAAAAACAAAAAACATCCTGCTGCTCATCTATGGTATCAAATACATTATGACCAATATAGACAATTGAAAAAAGGTGAAAAAAAACAAAAAAATGTGATTGATTTAGGTGAAAAAAAATATATTTTAAAGGATATTAAAAAAGATATAAAAAGGATTTACTTTCACCAAGATATTCAAAAGTTAGGTGAGCGGGTTAACAAAAATCGTTTATCTGCCTTAATGGAATTATCGAATGCACATTTAAGAATTTTAAAGGGAAAATTAACAAAATCAATTGTTCAGGGTCTAGGATATGAACATGTTAGAGAAACTTCCTTATCTATTCATCCAATATATGGTTTTCCATATATACCTGGTTCTAGCATTAAGGGATTAGTTAGACGCTGGTTTATTGAGGCTTTTTTAGAAGGCGATGAATCTCAATTAGTTAAATCCGATCGACAATTGGCGGAAGTTGGAAGAGAAATATTTGGGATTCAAGATCAACAAGGTGTATTACAGTTTTTAGATATTTACATGTTTAATAATGTAAAAATTTCTAATGATATTATGACGCCACATTTTAGTGATTACTATGATGGTAAAAAAGCTGCAACTGATACATTAGGACCTGTGCCAATTTATTTTTATACCGTTGAAGTTGAAGCACCTGAAATCGAGATATTGTTTATTGTAAGAGGTGGAAAAAACAGTAGATATCCGAAAGAAATAATCGGAAAAATCGTCGCCGATTGGACAAAAAGTGCTTTAGTAGAGTTAGGACTAGGAGCAAAAACTTCATCTGGATACGGTTTTTTTAATGAAGTAAAAGATGTCACAGAAAAAGTAATGACTAAACAAAAATGATAAGAAGAATTGCAATTAAAATAAAGGATTAAATAATTTGTCGTCGATCGGTCTCACGACAGCAACCCCGAGGGATCGACGACAAATTATTTTTGTATAATTTATAGAAATCCCAATAAAATCAATGAATTTCATTATTTTCACTAAAATTTCAAATTGACTATTTTTTAATAAAAAGTTACTATATAGCTAACAAATGTTGATTTTATTAGGGTTTTGATCTTACCTATGAGGGATTGAAATGGAGGAAGAAAAATGAATGAATTTCAAAAAGACCGGTTTTGATCTTACCTATGAGGGATTGAAATTTCACTCACTTTAATAATTTCGATTCTCTGAAACTCTGTTTTGATCTTACCTATGAGGGATTGAAATTGTTCTGATTCAATCCACCCACCCAAGTCACCTTTGTTTTGATCTTACCTATGAGGGATTGAAATCAAATTGCAAATATAGTGTTCGACATTATCTCTTTGTTTTGATCTTACCTATGAGGGATTGAAATCTTAAAGAAACATGACTTGAAAGTACCTAACAAGATGTTTTGATCTTACCTATGAGGGATTGAAATCGAGGGATTTTTGGGATAAAAGTTAAAACAAAGCAAGGTTTTGATCTTACCTATGAGGGATTGAAATATGAAGATGATATGTTTAATCATTTCCTCCGTATCTGTTTTGATCTTACCTATGAGGGATTGAAATCTGGCAAGGAAAATGGATATTGATTTTATTATTGATGTTTTGATCTTACCTATGAGGGATTGAAATTATGACTGTGAAAGAAGCGGCATATCGCTGGGGCGTTGTTTTGATCTTACCTATGAGGGATTGAAATTCTTTCCGTATATCTTTCCAGCCAATCTGTTCAAGGTTTTGATCTTACCTATGAGGGATTGAAATTAGTGATGAAGTTGTTGAAATCATGAAACGTAATGGAGTTTTGATCTTACCTATGAGGGATTGAAATTTCGATAAGTAAACTGTTCAAATACTCTTTCTTTTACGTTTTGATCTTACCTATGAGGGATTGAAACTTGAATCCTAAAATCACTGATGCATCGCTGCCGCCGTTTTGATCTTACCTATGAGGGATTGAAACTCAATTGTTTTCATGATACATTCCTCTTTCCATATAGTTTTGATCTTACCTATGAGGGATTGAAATCTAGTAATTCTCGGTGCAATTTCTGGACTTGCTGGGTTTTGATCTTACCTATGAGGGATTGAAATTTTTCTGAGTTTGAGAAGTCTGGTACAACAACAAAGTTTTGATCTTACCTATGAGGGATTGAAATTTTTCCATCTGCTCCGCAAACCATTTTACCGATTCTCGTTTTGATCTTACCTATGAGGGATTGAAATAAATACCGTGAAGAAAAACAGAAACTCGCTGAAAGCAGTTTTGATCTTACCTATGAGGGATTGAAATATAGGCAACGCTAGTACAGACGGTAGTAATGATGTTTGGTTTTGATCTTACCTATGAGGGATTGAAATCCATCTTCATTTAGACGGGCTACGCCACCTACAACGTTTTGATCTTACCTATGAGGGATTGAAATAAAATACATAAAAAAGTGTTGACTTATACAATAATCAGTTTTGATCTTACCTATGAGGGATTGAAATGCTGAAAGACTTGCTAAAGCCATTTCAGACGCAACAGGGTTTTGATCTTACCTATGAGGGATTGAAATTCGCTATTCTTGCTGTTGGCAGCATGTGGTGAAACAACGTTTTGATCTTACCTATGAGGGATTGAAATTGGATAGCTCCGCTATTCGTTTTCCAGTATGCTGTGTTTTGATCTTACCTATGAGGGATTGAAATCACGATATAAACGGTATGAATCTGTGCATACAACATGCGCGTTTTGATCTTACCTATGAGGGATTGAAATTTATACAGAAATCGATATTTTCGGTGGTCACATCGGGTTTTGATCTTACCTATGAGGGATTGAAATCAGCTTCTCGTGGTTTTCCAATCATTTCACCGATAATTGTTTTGATCTTACCTATGAGGGATTGAAATATGCAATACACAGGCTTAAAAGACAAAAACGGCAAAGGTTTTGATCTTACCTATGAGGGATTGAAATGAAACTTTCGATGTAATACTTCATCTTCAAAAACCGGTTTTGATCTTACCTATGAGGGATTGAAATAAGGTTTCTCTACTTTGTTAGCCCATTCTGCAAAATGTTTTGATCTTACCTATGAGGGATTGAAATTTGGGAAAAACAATCGTTAATTTCTTTGAGAGCTTGGACGTTTTGATCTTACCTATGAGGGATTGAAATATGATAGTTATGCCTATTTTCTTAAACAGAGTGAACGTTTTGATCTTACCTATGAGGGATTGAAATTGATGTATGCTTTTTCACTATCGGTCTGCAAGCCGTGTTTTGATCTTACCTATGAGGGATTGAAATTTAGCTGTTTACCACTGATAACATTATTTTTTACAAGTTTTGATCTTACCTATGAGGGATTGAAATGTATACAATGTTGTAGCAAAAAAGCGTAGCAATTAGTTTTGATCTTACCTATGAGGGATTGAAATGGCAGATGGGCGAGGAACAAAACTTCCGCATCCTCAAGTTTTGATCTTACCTATGAGGGATTGAAATTTCGAAAAGTCAGAAGAGATAGTAAAAAGCGTGTGAGTTTTGATCTTACCTATGAGATGTTGATGGTAATTAATTTTTGTAGTGTTTGGCAATTAAGGTTATGCATAAATTTTTGCATATTTGACGCTTTACATGGAGTGGCGGGCATGATAGGCTACTTTGCCTTGCAAAGTCCAAATATAATTATGGCTTGCTCCCTTTGCAAGAAATCATGCCCGCAGAGGCTCCATGTCAAGCGATTATAGATACGAATAATTATTCAAGATATCGAATAAATTTAATTGCCATTTCATGCATTTTTTAATTGCCAAAAACAGAGTAAATCCAGCTTCGCCCGGCCATACATGATTCGTTTCATCAGCTTCAATCGGTGAACATGGCCTTCCACAACTCCGTTACTGTAGGAAGTACTAAATGCCAGCTTAATCGACTGTAAATCCCTACGGAGTCGAAGTGCACAATCATATAAATGATTGTTTGGAGAAGACAATTGTTTTTCCAACCATTTGAAAAATGCCGGATAGTTCCGTTCATCAAATGCTTCTCTAAATGTTTGAACCATTTGGTGGAAAGAATGAAGGGATGGGTACATCTTAAAGGATTGTTCAAGAAGTTGCAGTTCCTTTTCTAAAAGTCTAGATTTTCGTTTCCAAACATATGAAATCATTTGCCGTCTGGAAATTCGAACGGAAGATTCCTTAATCCCCTGCCGTTTTCTTTCTTTTCGTATGCTTTCGATTGCAACGCGGACACCTGAAAGTGTCCCCGTATATCCATATTTACGAAGTTGCGCATCAATTTCACGGATGGTCTTGCCCTCTTGTTCGAGTTGCTGAATGTATTGCTCAAAACCATCGGTTTGCCGTTTTCGCTTTCTTTTTACTTGAACCGGCATCTCGGTTATGTTGAGATATTTTGAAATGGTTCGGGGATCCATATGAAATTCTCTGGCCAACTCCGCTTTTTTCTTTCCTTTTTTGTATTCCTGTTGAATGCTTTTGATCATCATCCATTTCTTTTCGGCTCTTTCTTTTTGTCTCCTTTGCAGTTTGGTTTCATGCGGAAAGGTTTGTTGGTCCGTTTCTTCTTTTTCCAACGTGATGACGGAAGGAAGAATCGAGGTGAGGCAAGCATCGATCTGCTTCTTTACCGCCCGGACAAAATGCCATCGGTCATATACTTGCAAAATACTTTGCGAAGCGTTCTGAATCCCTTTCCGAAAAGCCTGATAGCCATCACGACTGACAACTTGGATGTTTTGATGATTTTTTAGCCATTCTGATATGGTTTCCGGATAACGTTCCGGAAGTAATGCAACAGGCTTGTGCGTGCTCAGATCACAAATGATCGTGCCATAGCTGTGTCCTTTCCGAAAAGCAAAGTCATCGATTCCGATAAAAGGGGGACACCTCTTGATGAATCTCCGTTTTCCGAATAAGGGAGAGCAATACGTCATGGCTGACAGGGAGGGACAGGGCTTTCGCTACTTTTTCGCCATTGAGGCAGCTGGTGGAAAACGCGATTTTACGTAATACTTCTTCGGACCGTAAAGTTCGGCGTCCATTTTTGGAAATCCAATCATACCGTTCAGTAAAAATTTTTTGGGTGCAATTGGGTTGGTCGCAAAACCATTTTCTTGTGATAAGCAGGATGGAAACAGCTTTTCCGGCAATCGGCAAATCTTGAATCATGCGTGTATATCGGCTGTGTGGACGTGTGGAAGGCACTTGGCAATGAGGACAAGGGCAGGATTCATGAGTGCTTCGAACAATAAAGGTAATGGAGGATGGTTCTTCTTGAATATCCAGAACTTCTAGGAAAGGATCCGGTGAAGACCAATGGATTTGACGATTCATCATTCATCACACCTTTTCTTTTATTATACTATAAAAGTAAAATTATAGGCCTTCACCAAAATTGCGTAAGAGCCATTTTTAGTTTGCCATAAACACTCCAAAAGAGGAAAATGGTTATATATTTTTGTTTGATTTTTGCGTTTTATCGTGATTCGTTTTATTGTTTTTATTTTTTGCTTTTGAGTCGAATTCCTCTGAAATCTCCTCTGTTGGATCTTCAGGATTATTGGCGCTGCTTGTTGTATTTTTGTGCAAATGTTTATATGTTTCAAAAGGGTTATGAGTTCTTTCGTTCATCGTTTTGTTATTATTTTTCAAATTGTTCACCTCCTTGCGTTTTCATTATTATTCTCAAGTTATTTGAACGATTTACATGAAACAATGAAGAAAAGCGAGAATTCATTTCCATTATAGGATTGCAAATTTTGGACAATCTAAATGGAAACAGGAGGTGAAGCAAATGTTGATCGAAAAATCCTCCGCTTGGAAGGAAGAGTTTGCTAGGCGCTTAAATGAAGATGGACCGTGGGATGACTGGACGCTGTATAAAATGGCATATGAAGTGGTGAAAGACCAATTAATTACGGATTTTTCAGGTTTGCAGGCACCTAAATTTTTGACCAATATTCAATTTCTTGATTACCAAATAGAAGCAGCCCGGACGGTTATTGAAAAAATGAATGGAAAAGCGATTTTAGCAGATGAAGTGGGGCTTGGAAAAACGATTGAGGCCGGTTTAATTTTGAAGGAATACATCTTGAGGGGGCTTGTCAAAAAAGCGTTAATATTAGTGCCTGCATCTTTGCTTACCCAGTGGGTGGATGAATTAAACGGTAAATTTTTCATCCCTGCAATTGGATGCCGAAAGAAAAATGTCCCTTTTGAACAATATGATTTTGTCGTCATGAGTATGGATATGGCAAAGCGCAGCCCGTACCGGGAAAAAATTTACGAACAGGATTTTGACATGATTATTATTGATGAGGCCCATAAATTAAAAAACCATAAAACCCAAACGTATCAATTTGTGCAAGGAATAAAAAAGAAATTTTGTTTGTTGCTTACTGCAACCCCTATACAAAATCAAATTTTTGAAATTTTTTATCTTGTCTCTTTACTAAAACCGGGGCATTTAGGAAATGTGGAAAGCTTCCAATCCTACTTTAAGAAAGGAAAAAATGGATTAGCAGAAGACGAATATTTAAAAGAATTGGTTGACCAAGTCATGATTCGGAATCGCCGACAAGATACAGGCATTGAATGGGTAGGAAGGAATGTACAAACAATTCCGATCCAATTTACGGAAGAGGAACAGAAAGTATACCAAATGATTCAATCTTTAAAAGAACGCACAAGCCTTTTCAGCAATTCTTTCGCCATGACCACCTTGTTGAAAGAGATGTGTTCAAGCAAAGAGGCGGCTTATTTGACCCTCGTTAAATTGAAAGAAAAAGTTCAAAGGCAGGAAGAAATAGATTATATAGATGAAATTATAGAAAAAATGTCCAACTTAGAAATTAATTCGAAGGCTGAAAAAACCTATGAAATTATTCAAAAGGCAAAAGATAAGGTCATTATCTTTACAGAATATCGGGCAACGCAGCATTATTTGCAATGGTACTTATATCAAAAAGGCATAAAAAGTGTCTTGTTTAATGGAAAGTTTAGTAAAAACAAACGGGATTGGATGAGGCAATTGTTCCGGGATTATGCGGATGTCCTCATAGCAACAGAATCCGGCGGTGAAGGCATCAACTTGCAATTTTGCCACCATGTTATAAATTTTGATTTGCCTTGGAATCCAATGAAAATTGAACAGCGAATAGGCCGCGTCCACCGATTTGGACAGGAGCAGGATGTATACATTTACAACCTTGCCATTCAAAATACCATTGAAGACCGGATTTTGGATTTATTGACAAATAAAATCAATGTATTTGAAAAAGTGGTCGGTGAACTGGATGATATTTTAACAAACAAAGTAGAGGAACGGATTTACCAATCTCCAAACTTTGTTTCAAATTTTGATTTTGAAGATTACGGTTTGGAAGGGGAACTTGGATTTACCTAATCGATTATTGAGAGGTGCTAAAAGATGTTAGCTGAACAAATCCATGATTATTTGCGCACATTTTTCACCGTCACTGGATGTGAAATAACAGAGGAAGCACCGGACTATTTAACGGTGCAATTAACGGCCGATATTGACAAACGCATTATGAATCGCCCCTTCTATTGGCAATTCGTTGAAAGTACAAAAGCAGAGCCGAAGCCTTTAAAAGTAACTTTCATCACAAAGAAACATGAAAACCAAGACATTCATGGCGAATATATCCACTACGGCTCCATGCGAATGCATCAAATTTTTCAGGCGACAAAAGATTTAGGATGCTTTGTTCAAATGTATGAAAATATGGAAGGGGCAAGTTTATTTCCTTGGGTGGGCGCAAATTTTAAAGTTTCTTATCATACCGACCAAACAAAAGAAATGCTTTTTTCGTTGGGCATCAATTTAATCCATGGAAGTGTTAAAAGCAATTTTCAAGATTGGCTGATTGAACGGACACTGACGAAGGAATTTCCGAAAAACGCCTATTGTCTTCCTTATATTGTTTCACCAATCAGAGCCATTGAAAGATTAGAGACAGCTATTGAAAACTATATCGGTCATGATGATATGACTTGGGCGGAGGAGGCCGAGAAACGATGGAGAAGGGAACAGGAAATTTTAAATCATTTCTATGAGGGAGTCATTGAGAAACCGGAAGTCTATGAGATTGAAAAGGAAGCTCTTAGAGAACGTTTTCAGCCGCGAATTAAAATAGAAATAGTAAGCGGCGGAATTTTTTATTTAAAATAGATCGTAACAAAGGGGGCGTCTGAAAATGATATGCTCCCTATTAGGTAGACAGATGAAAAAATAAAAATTCATCTGACCTAATAGGGGGCTTTCATTATGACCTTTTACAAGTATCCTAAAGAGTTTATGTTAAAACTGATTCATTTCTATTTAATGGGTGATTATTCATTTGAAAAGCTTGCTCGTCAATATAAAATTCACCAAAGCACTTTAAAAGAATGGGTTCGAAAGTATGAAGCTTTTGGTGAAGCGGTCTTTCACTTTAACTTTTCTCCACGATGCTATACAAGAGAACAGAAGATTCAAGAGGTGGAGGATTATTTATCTGGTGAATATTCTTTACTCGAATTAATGAAAAAACATCAAATTTCAGGTAGAACGATTTTAATGAAGTGGGTGAAAAAGTATACTAGTCATTGTGATATAAAAGATTCGGGTAAAGGATTGAGTAAAACAATGACAAAAGGTAGAAAAACAACCCTACTAGAACGAATGGAGATAGTCGATTTTTGCTTAAAGCACCATAAAAATTATCAATTAGCAGCCCAAACTTATCAAGTTTCTTATCAACAGGTATACCAATGGGTGAAAAAATTTGAGTTACATGGAGAAGAAGGCCTACAAGATCGCCGTGGACGCACAAAATCAGAGGCTGAATTAACGACGGAATGTCCTTTGTAAAGCAGCAACTTTTTCGCACTGGCGAATTGACGAGTTCCATCGGATTTTTTCCTTTTGTATATTCAAAAAACCAAGATTTATTTGAAAAACGTTGCCATACTTTTGTATCCTCAAGTATTTCGATATCTTCAAAAGCTCGGTCTGCCAGCAGAGGATTTTGTAGCAAAACATTATAATTCCACAACATATACCCGAAGATGTTCTCCCAAAGAGTAAGAGGAGAGATGGTTGTTGTTTGGCGAAGTTGTACAATAATTTGATGGGCTTGATACAGGATTTTTGAAATGACATATTCCCTTTCATTTTCTTCTACATAGCGGAAGTCTGTAGGAGTAATGTATGTTCCGAGCGTATCCATACCATATTCATGTACATGGAAGTAACGAACATCTTCTAATTTTCCGTCCCAAATTTCATCATAAGCAGTGAGAAAATAAAATTGAGTAGCAACGAATAATCCAAAGCGACAGCTGAAATGGGATATAGCTGCCGCCTCTGTACTTGCTTGAGTAATTTCCATCATGAGCTTCAGAAAATCCTTTAGAAAAAATTCTTTATGTATATTTTCCAATGTAAATAAAGGGTTTTTCGGCTCTTCTGTAACAATACTATAGGAATTTAGGAAAGTAAGTTGTTCATATGTTAAAACGGGCATCGTATCACCTCTATGTTATTTCACTGTGTTTAACATAACATGTTTTTGCAGATTTTGTTTGGAGATGATATAGAAGGGGAAAGCCAAACGTCATTTGAGAAGTTTGGCTTTTTCTGATAGGTCTGATTTTTTTCCGATAATCGCTGTGTGATAGCTATGAAGTAGCATGCCTACGATAATAATCGCAAGACCGAAAAGTGCAATTGGATCTGGTAGAGGAACTCCAAGTATCATCATTTCTCCGATAATGACAAATACGACTTCCATTGACTGAGTTGCTTCTACTGCAGCAAGTTTTCCTTGATGATCTCGCACGCGGTCTGTGGCAATAAAGAACAACGTCGTCGCGATTACACCGGAACTAACAGCGACGATAAAGGATTGTATGACTTGGTTCATGGAAGGGAGCCCCACTGTACAAATGGCAATAACAGCTAAAATAATCCAAGCTGGCAGTGATGCAATGGTCATACCAAGCACCCGCTCAAACGCATCGATTCGACTGCCACATAACTCCATCATTTTTCGGTTACCAAGCGGATAACTAAAGGCAGCGATGACTACCGGAATCACTCCAAGCAGTAAGTGATTGAAAGTTACCTCTTTTCCTTGAGGTATTTGAATAAGCATAATACCGATTAGAATAATGCTTGAAATGAATAAGGAAGTGAGCGGTATTTTTTGACGTATGATTTTGTTATCTACGACGGTTACAAATAACGGTGCAAGAAGTACACCGGCAACAATCGTTAGCTGCCACGTTCCTGACACAAGCCAACCAGGTCCATAAGCTGCTGCAAAAGTGAGTGGTGCGTAAAAAAGAACAAAGCCCACGAAACTCCAAAGTAACCATTTTGAAGTATTTTCTCTCATTTCTCTACGTAAATTTTCAAAACCTGTTCGATAAGAGACAATGGCGATAAGGAAGGGGAGCATAAAGAAAAATCTTAGTGAAGAACTCCAAAGCCAACTTCCTCCACTTAACTCCATGGACCGATTTAAAATAAAAGTGACCGCAAAAAATAAGGCTGCAAATATACCAAGAGTGATTTCTTTCATTATTAATACCTACTTTCTGAGAGAAAACATCGAAAAATTCTATACTACAAATATATTAACAGAATATTCAAACATGATTTATTTCGTTTCTGCCTCAAAGAGTTTGATTTCGTACTGTAATTCTCCTAGTGGACCACCATCCATCGTATAAGCAAAATCCGCACCGAAAGCTTTGACATCAAATTTATGTGGCCCACGACCGATTTCTTCATCAGGAGTAAAGGCAACTCGAATTTTTCCGTGTTTAATTTCAGGATGATTTACTAAATATTCCATTGCCGTCATAATCTCTGCAATTCCAGCTTTATCATCTGCTCCCAGTAGCGTCGTGCCGTCTGTTGTAATCAATGTTTGTCAGACATAATTTTTTAAATTTGGGAATTGGTTAGGGGATAGAGTGCATTCATCGTTTAATTGAATTTCTCCGCCGTCATAATTGTCAATTCGTTTCGGTTGGACATTTGTTCCAGAAAAATCTGGTGATGTATCAACATGAGCTAAAAAACCAATAGTTGGTACAGGCTTATCTGTATTGGCTGGTAATGTGGCAAATAAGTAGCCATTCTCGTCCAATGTGATGTCTGTAAGTCCAATCTCTGCTAGTTCATCTTTTAGTACATTTAATAAATCCCATTGTTTTTTCGTAGAAGGGGTTGTAAAGCTTTCCGGATCAGATTGTGTGTCGATTTTAGCGTATCAAGTCAATCGTTCAATAACTTTTTCTTTCATGACGCTGCCTCCTTATTAATACTGCCACTATTGTATCATTTTTCCTTTTTTATGATGAGAAAAATGCTGTGTCAAAAATTACTATTGAAATTATTGAAACTATTTATAGCTACCTACCGTTGAATAGAAGAAGGTTGGTACACAATTACTCATCACGACTCTAATATTTTCTATTATTACAACGATTCTGATCGTTCCAATTACTAGAAGATTGCCGAAAGAAGCTACATTATCATTTAAACAATTCTTGAAATCATTACTATTTGTATTCATCGGTAGCTGGATTATTTATTTTCTATTCGTATCACTAGTGTTGCATTAATTTAATTTTAATATTAAAAAGACTCACAATCTTCACTTATTTTATTTTGTGAAAAGAAAAAGTCCTTTATAATGGATAAGTCAGGTGGTAACCCGTCCAAATCCACTAAAAAGGACCAAACTCATGGACAAGATTACACGAAAAACTTCATTTGGACAATGGTTTTCGCCAATCAATTATTTGAAGAACTGATGAAAACGATGAAATTAGATTACTATACGAAAAAATTAACGACAGAGTCATTTCTAAAATTACTGCTTTTTGCGCAATTGGAAGAAATCGAAAGTCTCCATGCGCTAAGCGATTGCCTTTTTGATGACCAACTTCAAAAAGGGGTCGACCTTAATTCTATTAGTATTTCACAGTTGTCACGGCGATTAAATGGTATAAACCCAGATCTATTTCAAAAGCTTTTTCTTGATTTAGTCGCAAAAATTCATGCCAAAACACAATACACAAAACGGGTCATGCCTTTAAAAATCATTGATTCAAGCACATTACCACGTAATTTGACCAATCATAAATGGGCGAAGTTTCGCAAAACAAAGGCTGGCGTAAAGCTGCATTTGCGCCTTGTGTTTATGGAAAAGGGGATATCCTATCCTGAAAAAGCTTTGATGACAACGGCAAGAGAACATGACCGTGGACAGCTTGACATCATGGTGGATGACAAGGAATGCATGTATGTGTTTGACCGTGGCTATCTAGACTATGAGCGCTTTGATCGGATGACGGATGACGGCTACTTCTTTCTTTCCAGACTACGGAAAAACGCTGTTATACGGGAAGTTTATGATTTTAAACTACCCGAAGATACGAGTGTTTTGTCGGATCAAATGGTATTGATTGGCACCACTCAAAACCGTGCTGAAAATGACTTTCGTCTTCTAAAAGTGATGGATTCAAAAGGAAATGAACTGTTTTTGGCAAGTAGAAAATGGCTCTTACGCAATCTTGGTGATAGGGAGGGAGTAATTGAGAAAATCAGTGTGCAAATAGAATTTTTTAGATTCTCATTCTCAATTAACTCGACTTTTCACCAAAAGAACGTAAGAGCCATTTTTAGTTTGCCATAAACAGTCAATGTTGGCAATCAGTTTTATCTGAACTTAGAGGGATTTAAAGAAATTTTCACCATCATAGCCAACTAAAGCCCACACTGTTTTATCTGAACTTAGAGGGATTTAAAGTTCAGACGATTATAGTTAAATTTCATTTATTTTCCGTTTTATCTGAACTTAGAGGGATTTAAAGCCTTCATTATTTGAAATAGCTTTGTTGCGCTTCTACCGTTTTATCTGAACTTAAAGGGATTTAAAGGTTGTTTTTGTTGTATAATTAGAATATAAGGAAGAAGATACCAAATTTTTAAAGGAGGGGTTCTCATGACTAAGAAGCGAAATAAAGTCATGTTAGTATCAGCTTTGGCATTAGCTTTAACTTCTTCTTCTTTGATGTTTACAACAAACACTATAGAAGCTAATGCAAAATTAATTAACCAACAAGCAGTTGCAACACCTGCTCAAACAGTTGCTGCATCCAAAAACTTTAAAGATGTACCAAAGACACATGAGTACTATGAGATCATTCAAGAAATGACTCAAAAAGGCATTATCAATGGATATGAAGATGGCACATTCAAGCCAAATCAAATGATTAGCCGTCAACATGCTGCCGTATTAATTAGCCGCGCAGTTGATCTAAAACCAATAGTGCCATATAAACAATATCGAGATATTCCTACGACATATATTTATCATGACAATATTAAAGAGCTTCAAATGGCCGGAATTTTTGAAGTGGATAGCAGAGGATTTTTTTATCCGAAGCAAAATATGACGCGCGGCGAAATGGCAAAAGCGTTGGCTATTGCATTTGATTTAGATATTCCAAAAGAAGTAACTAAACAAACATTTAAAGATATTCCAATATTGCATCAATACGCTCCATACATAGAAGCCATTTACAAAGCGGGGGTGACAACAGGGTTTGAAGATGGAACGTTCCGTGCAGACCAACCGTTATCCCGGATGCACTATGCTGTATTTATGTATCGGGCAATGAATAAAATCGGGTTGCCAACGAATGAAGAGAGAAACCAAGATGACTCAGATTTAATCACGATGAATACATCTGAAGAAATCGCAAATAAATTAATCAATATTTATAAAGAAAATCAAGATGTGTTTACTGAAAGAAAGCCTTTTAACGTAAATTCATTCAAGTTAGATCCGATGTCTTTAAGAATTTATGAAGAAGGATTAGAAGAATTACGTTCATTAGGCCTTAAAATTCAGCCGATGGGTGGTCTTGCATATACTTCACAACTTCAAGTGACACGAGAAAACTATAAAAATCCATCACCTAGATTAATGAATGTAATGTTATTTTTCATCGGTGATGGAGAGGACATGGGGAAAATTAATTTTGACTATCGAGAAAAAGATGCTGAACAACTAGCTCAAGCATGGTTAAGAATTGCTTATCCAGAAAAATTTGTACAGATTTTAAGTCCGATGATTTCGGAGAAAGCAGAAGAAGCGAGAAGAAATGTAAATAACGTAGGATTCAGTAATATTGAATTAATTTATATTGATGGATATGAAATACAAATTGGTGTAAATGCTGCAAGAGAGGAATTTATCCTTCATGTGAGAAAACCACAATATCAGTGTCTACAATTTAACGGCATTCGATGTGAAAAGTATGATTTTGCGAATCCATTATATTAAACTTCTGCCCTTTGGAAAGGAGGTGAGAATGGTTGGAAAAGGGCCGAAGTCATAAAATCAAAACTTTATTCATGATAAGTATTATTTTCTTATCAACCTTATTACCTTATTTACCAACATTACCGACTATTATTGCGAATGCAGCAATGATTATTCCCCCCGACTCTACCGTTGATGAAGATGTGGTACTGACACTTACTCCGTCACTAGATGGAAAAACATATTGGCACTACGATGGGCTAACAACTGTAGTTGATCAAGATACAGGAAGTACATTAGGGAAAGTACGACGATACCGTTCGACAGATGGTTCCATGACTCGTTTAATGGTAAGCGGGGAACTTGCAGCGAACGAGTGGGTTCAGGCTTTATCAGAAAGTCCTGACTCAGTTTTCAGAGAGTTAGAGGATAATTATACGTATTATTGGTTTCAACCACCGGCTCCAAAGCAGGGATTCGGTCAATTCAAATTTTCTGATTTACTTGATGTTGCAGGTTATATCTGAACTTAGAGGGATTTAAAGGTTTCATAGCTGTTTTTGGCAATATAAAAATGGCTCTTACGTAAATATGAAGGATGTTATATAAGTATATTTTAACGGTTTAGTCAATTAAAAAACTTTAAAGGTGATGTTTGAATCGGCTGAAAACATTAAATTGGTTAATGTATGGAAGAGCCAGTTTCCATTTATATTAGGAATCGATTTCTTAATAGTTGTAACTAAATTAAAAAAATTTAAAATTAACATGAGGCTAATTTACAATCACTTTCCCCAATAGTGCGTAAGAGCCATTCTATTTTAGTGTTTACATCATTGAATAAAGAATCGATTGTACCTTGTTTTGATATACTCACCTCCCAAGACTAATACTGCAACATCCAAGTGCCCACAGCGTTATCCACCCCCGACACAAAGGAGTCTAGCCCTTTTCCTCCTCCACAATTCTTCCGGTAGATTTATAATATCTCGCATAAGCTGTGCCAGTGGGGCCATTGCGGTTTTTGGCGACGATGAATTCCAACCGTTCGTATGGCTGTTGGGGTTGGCTCTGTTCTTCGGGCGACAGCCGTTCGTAGTAAGAATCCCGAAATAATAAGATAATCACATCCGCATCCTGTTCGATGTTGCCGGAATCCCGGATGTCGCTCATCACCGGGCGTTTGTTTTGTCTCGTTTCCACTGCCCGATTGAGTTGTGCAAGGCAAACGACAGGGCAATGGAAGTCTTTCGCCATTTTCTTTAATTGTGCGCTGATGTACGCAGTGTTGAGATAAGGATTGTTTCGATCTTCTTCGCAGGCAATGATTTGCAAGTAATCGATGAACACAATCGGTTTTTTCGTTGGGTACTTATTCATAAGTTTCCGGATTTGCGCCCGCATTTGACGGACCGTCAACCCGGCCCGATCGTCGATGTGAAGGTTGGCATTCTTCAGATTGTAAAGGGTGTCCATCCATTCGTTTTTTTGCTCTTCGCTTAAATATTTATAAGGATTGCGCATTTTTAACCGGTTGATGTTGCCGGTGAGGGCGACCAGGCGTTCAAGCAGCATTTTCCGATTCATCTCAAGGGAAAAGATGATCGGCAAATAACCCATCATGCCTGCAGCCAGCGCAAAGTGGTTCATCACGTCCGTCTTACCCATCGATGGTCTTCCAGCGATGATCGTCACTTCTCCTTGCCGGAAACCGCAGAGCATTTTGGCCAGCTCCTCAATATCGATGGGGATGAAGTCGTCCATTTTTTCTGGAAAGAACGGCCGTTCCGCCATGTTGACCAAATCCTGTTCGATGCTTGTCTCGATGGTCATGTTGCTTGTGTACAGTTGATCCAGTTTTGTCTGGATTTCTTCGATGGTCCAGTTTTCCGAGAGGGCTTCTGTCAAGATGGCACTTTTTTGCCGCTCCCGCCATGCATCCAACAGCATGTCCGCGTAATGCTCGAATTTTTCCGGATTGGCGTAGTAGGCAATGGTTGTGAGATACTGTGCCCCGGCATCTCCCACGTCCACCTCGGTCAGGAGAGTTACGTAGTCCACCGGTTTACCCGCGTTGGCTAACTCCTTCATCGCTTGATAGATGACGCGATGGACTTGGGAAAGAAACATCTCCGGCTGGATGCCTGCATCAAGGATCAAATAATTTTCCTGCATCATCGTTCCCAAAATGCTTTTTTCGAGAAGATCCGTGTTCAATTCCCGCATCTTGATCTCTCCCTCCTTAATGTTGAAGCCATTTCGGCTTTGGGGCATCTTCTCCCGCTGTAAAATCCAGTTCGATCGGTTTGTAAATGCTGGCAGGCTTTTGTTTTTTCGCTTCTCTTAAATATTTTTCAAAGTTGGGCGATTTGAATAGCGTACTCGGCCGCAAGTAAACATTCATTTTTTCGTTGTGCAGCCATTGGGAAACTTTCAAATCGATGATGCCTTGAAAATCTTCGAACGTATAGCCTTCTTCAATTCTTTTGGATATATCATCATGATGGATACGCAGAAGGGGATTATAGTTTTTATTTGCTTGTTTATTTAAATAATTAATAACTTTAATGATTAAGTTATACTGCCTTATCAAATTGGGTTGCTGCAGCTCGATTTGGACAGTGGAATCTGCCGGAATCTGGTGATGGCCGTCTACCCAATTTGCGACATTTTTGGAATGTTCATTTGCCCGATTTGAGTTGCTCGTTTTCTCACTTTGGGCATCGGCATTCCCATTTGAGTAACCATTTTGGGAAGGTGCATCAGCCCAATTTGTGATTCCCATCTTCTCATTTTGGGTACCGGCATCCCAATTTGGAATCCCATTATGCCCATTTTGAATAGTCCGTCCATGACGAAACAGGTCGCCATCCACAACGAGGTGCGAGATTTTTTCGTAATTGATCCGATACCATTTCCGTTGATTTTGCATCAATTGGGAAATGATATAACCATCCTTTTCCAGTTTTAAAAAAGTCCGAATGATGGTATTCCTGGACAAATAAGGCAACCGTTTCTGCCACTTTTCATATGTATGCACAAACCAATGGTGCCCGTCATGCACAATGGGGGATTGGAGCAGCTCTTTATGCAATAGTTCCAATATAATTGCACCATTCGCCCCAATGGTTTTGGCCAAAATCGGGGAGAATGTGAGTTGAGGACCATTGATCAACATTGTTCCGCCGCCTTTCTTGCCAATTTTTCGTAGAGATTGTTCAGCAACTTTTTCTCTTCTGGAGTGCCACAGAAATGGCAGATGCAATTGGAGTAGCCCTGCCAAGCCCTCAATCCTTTGAATGATTGTGCGAATTTGAATGCCCCATGCTCTGTCCAGAGGTAAAGGAGAGATACATATTTTAAGCTGGGCAGATGAGGGGATTCGCTCCATGCTGCAATGTCCTTTTTGGTGAGCAGGAAGTAGTCTTTTCCTTCTTTGAAAATTTCCTTATGGCGATAAAAAATGGCATAAATGCGCGCCATATCCGCATCGAAAAATTTCGCCAGCTGCTTTGTGGTAAGCACTTTCGTACCGTTGTATTCCATTTTCATCCCTCCTGATGATTTGGTGTTCTACTATCTATATACCTTGCAGAAGGGAAAAGAGGGACATAAGGGGGAATTTTTCTTAAGGATGTTGTATTAACTGATGTGGGTTGTTTTTGTTAATATAAAATTGAGATAAAGCGATTATTTCAACACTGAGGCACATACCCACTAATAATGATTGGAAGTGAGGGGTTAATTTTTTATAGATGTTCTCACACTAAGTATTTAGTTTTTCTTCGGATTTCTGATGTTTCAAACTTTTATTGAAACGATAGGACTTGCCATTCAATGGAGACAGGTTTTTGGATTAAACGTCCGGTAATCCGAGTGAGTAGTTTGAACCGGATGAACTTATTGATTGATAATGTTTTGTTCATAAAGACATTTTGAGTTCTAGCGGTCAAGACTGTAAGATGACATCTTTTAGGACATACAATTTTTTTGAAGGAGAGGAATGAGATGTATGAAAAGGATTTAAAACGGATTGTCAGTTTATTTCCAGAATTGATTGAAGAAGGGCTGTCAGTCGAGGAGGAGGAATATCCCATTCGGAGCAACCATTCTACCTATCGATGCGATTTAAAAGGAAAAGACAAGAATGGGAATACGGTGTATATTGAATTGAAGCTGGAGGCTGGAGAGGCGGTTGTCGCCCAAATGAGTAAATATGCTACGTTTGTCAAAGAGAATGGCCGTTTTATGGTGGCAGCATTTCAGTTTAAAAAAGATGTTATTCCTGTCTTGAATAAACTTGGTTACGAACACAAAGTTGTTGATTATGACAAAGCAAATCAACTATTAAAAGAAAACGAAACCAATCCCAAACTTTTCGAACGTAAAATGAAAGCTCTCCCTTCACATCCCGCATATAAGAAGACCCCGACACAACTGGTCTATCAAGATAATGAACGTGAAATCATTTCCGGCTTATTTCATGAATTGGAAAGTTTGCTTAGGGACTATGTAGAACGCGAATATCATTTACAGTTCATTGGGTTGGATATCAGAAAAAAGGAAGAACATCGCTTATTGTTTAAATCTCCAACTTCGCCTGGCGACCGGTTTGTCATCTATACACGCCCACGAGAGATGAATATCATTGAAATTCAATATGTACCTGATTTTAGTTTTACAACAGGTCATACAACAAAACGCAAAGAAGATTTTAAAGCCTACATAGATGCACATGAAGAGGAAGTCGCTGGCTTATTTGGATTCGATCAATTGCATTCAAGGACAAAAAAAGAAGTTCTTGAGCAAGGAGATCATTTGGATCATCGTAAACAAGCATGGAAAGGATTAAGTTATCGAATTGTTTCACCGATTGATGAATGGTCCAAACCTGATTTTCCTCAGTTTGTAGCAATGAAATTCATTTCATTTGTTGAAACAATATTGCCTGTTTTAGAGGATTTTGAAAAAATGAGCAATAAAGAAATGTAGTGTTCCGTTTCCAATATGGAAAACTACCCGCCTAAACAGTCATCATAGTATTCAGGAAAGATATAAGGGGCGCAAAAGAAATGATCCAATTTTGCCGTGATGCCAACTTGCCCATCAGCGAAGATTCAACGTATTATGCCATTATTGAAAAACTGGAAGAAAACGAAAAAAACGCAATGAACCAGATGATTCGTCTTTATTTCCAAAACAATGGATTCCCCAAATCATAAGAAACCGGTTGATTTTATAAAATTCCAGGAATTTATGGAACGATATTACAAAAGCCTTTCCCTGACGTCGGATTTTTATCACAAATGGCTATTCGGAGACGTCAAACAAAATCTTGTGGGAGATTTTGACGTCTGTTGTTTGATTATGGGGGAATGCCAATTAATCCTCCGCAGCCGGTGTAAATACCCGTATATGGTGGTCCGCAATGTCCATAAATAAGTAATCGTGGCGGTGGAAAATGGCTCTTGTATGATTATTCCATTGAAAATCATATTCTTTCACTTGATTGGTTTGGAATTTCCATATCCGCATCCGCTCTTCTTCGAGAAAGACACCGCTTTGATACGTTAAAGCAAAGGCAAGGACATTTCCCGTATGAAAAGGAATCTTGATCGATTTTTCCATTTTCAATTGGTGATTGAAGAAAATCAACTCATCCGTTGACGGATCGATGCAGGCATAAGGCTTGAATCGCGCAAATAGGGCATCGTACAAGAGATGATGGCGTAACGCGAAATATTCCAGTGAAGTGACGCCTTTACCCGGTTCCGCATAGTTTAATATATGTTTGCCAATCCCTTCGCCGAAAACCCCCTGGTCGCTGTATATACAGATAACCCCATTTTTAAAAGGGAATAAATCCGAAATACAAGGGCCGACCTTCATTTCATCCATAAATTCTCCGGTAAGCGTATAGAAGGAAAGCATCGACCCCCGTAAAAGGCAAAAATGGTTTTCCGTCCATCGGATCATGGAATATCCGGTTGGCAAGCATAGGATGGTTTCGCCATTGAGCTGGACAAGATTTTCCCCTTTTCCTTTCAATAGCGCAATCACATCCCCTTTTTTGCAATCCGCATCGAGAATTTCGTAATTGGTTGTGAAAACGATTTCTTCCATTATTTGCATAAACTCAACCATCCTTTTTATGAAAAAATGAGTATTTAGTTTGATGAATCGAACAGAAAGATGCCGAAAAAAAAATAACAATTTGTATAATGTGTAAGTTCCGACAATCTTTTCGGTTAAACGGGTTTTGGAAATATCTTAGATATTCCATATTTTGTTGTTTTTGTATTATCGTAGTTATACATAGTTTTGCATAAAAAGAAGAATTAAACTAGCCTGAATCAAAAACCGCATCGTACACAATAACACTAACACAAAAAGTGGGTGTAGAGATGAATCAATACAAAGATATATGTTCACCAACAAGGTTTGATGTTAAAAGATATGATACTCAAAAAAATCCAAGAGAATCTGGGCTTGGCAATAGAGATTTACGTCATTACCCCATTTCGAAATGTCGCATATCAGTTAATTAAATTATTGAATCAAATCCATTTTCCGATCCGCGAAGATGGCAAGGTCATGAATATCGGCACCATGAAGCTGTATGAACTGTTTTATCCCTGAAAGAAACGCAGCACGAAAGCCTTCAATTGAGGATGTTGATCTTGTGCAAATTGGGTTTGTGTTGATGCGTTTTTTCATCCCTGCCTGGTTTCATGATAAAAACAGGTTTCTTTTTGGAGATTATTACCTTTCTGTTTTATAATGATAAAAAAAGCAAAGAAGCGGGGGAAAATCGATGAAATATCTGGTAACCAGTGCCACTGGCGATTTGGCGGGAAGAGCGGTAAAGCATTTGAAAAATTTCGTGCCGGTTTCGGATATCGTGGTGACGGTGCGCTCAGAGGAAAAAGCCGGAACTTTCAGAAAGCAAGGGCTTGAAGTGCGCATTGCGGATTTTTTGGACAAAGAATCCTTGGTGAAAGCATTTCAGGGCATCAACCGCGTCCTCTTTGTCTCATCCAATGATTTGGCGACACGGAAACAGCAGCATCAAAATGTGGTGGAAGCGTTGAAAGAAGCAGGGGTGGAGTTTGTGGTTTATACGAGTGCGCCAAATGCCCAAAACAGCACGCTTATTGTGGCGCCTGACCACAAGTTGACGGAGCAGCTCATTATGGAGTCTGGCCTGGATTATGGATTTGCCCGCAACAATTGGTATTTGGAAAATGAAACGTTCATGCTGAAAGCGGTGAAGAATGGGGCGCCTTTCACATATTCCGCCGGTGAGGGCAGGGTTTGCTATGCCTTGAAGGAAGATTATGCGGAAGCGGCGGCCCGCATTTTGGCCGGGGTTGCGCCTAAGCAAACTATTTACGAACTCGGCGGCGAACCGATCACTTATGAACAGTTGGCGCAAATCGCAAGTAAAGCGATTGGCCGGGAAGTTGAGACCGCATCAGTTTCAGATGAAGAGTATGTCAAAGCGTTGGTGGATTTGGGCTTGCCACCGGAAGCGGCGCAATTCTCTGTCATCGTCCAAAAAGATATCCGCAACGGATTGTTGGATGTGCCAAGTGACGATTTGGAAAAAGTGTTGGGCAGAAAGACGACGCCGTTTGACGAGTTTATTCGGGCATTATGATGATTTTACGTTGGAGAGAAATGGAAAGAGGCTGGGATAAAAGATAAAAAACACCATTTTCTCCCGGGAGAAAATGGTGTTTTTTTGATAATTGAAGAAAATTGATTTCCGTTCCGGGGACGCTTTCCGCGGGCCCGGCTCGAGCCTCCTCGGAGCTCAATCCTTCGCTCCTGCGGGGTCTCGAGAGGGCTCGTCGCAGGAAAGCTTTTGCTTAGCGACTAAGCGTGCGCGACAGGAGCACTCGCCCCGTCACTCCAATCAATTTTTTACAAAAAATCTTTTTACAGCTCGTTCACTTTATTAGTTATGTCCCAGCCTCTTTTTATCAGTACGTACAGGAAAAAGTTGCGCACTTTTCGCTTCATCTCTAAATGAACAGTCTAGCGGCCTTTATGCTTTTGTTTCGCTTTTTGTTTTTTTAATTCCCATTTTCTTTGTTTAAGTGCTTCGTTGCGTTCTTTTTGGAGTTTCTTCGTTTCCCGTTTGCGTTGCTCGATTTCTTTTTTTATTGCCTCCTGCGCCTTGGTGGAAATCCCGCTTTTTTGCATTTCTTTGGCGACTTTCCGTTGAAGGCGTTTCGGATTCACTTTTTTCTTCAGCTTTTTCCGATCGGCAATTCCAATTTGTTTCCTGCTTTGAATGATTTTAGGCAACCGATTATTCACAAATTCCCATACTTCCGTATCATTGGGCTCTGTGCCGAATACGTAACGATACGCCTTTAATCTTCCGTTTTCGTGATATTCAATCACTCCAATCCAAAACTGGCCATCATAATAAATCGTCAATATCATGACGACTCCCTCCTCTAAAAAATGAATCATGGAATGATGGACAACCCGAGGAAGGGAAGGTTACTGACATCAATATGGCGATTGATGCATCCGGACTACCAACCGGATTGTGTTTTTTCATTCCATTATTTATGATAACAGTTACAACGAAATAAAAACAAACCCCAATTTCAATGGGTGAGGAGCCGTACATATGGAAAAAAAGATGATTGAAACAGAGAGATTAATTCTTAGAGAAATGACAGAACAGGATTTTGACGCATTGTTTGCCGTTTTGGGAGACCCCGAAGTGATGCAACACTATCCGAATGTTTTTGATGAAACCAAAGTGAGGGAATGGATTCATCGGAATATTGAAAGATATGAAATTTTCTCTTTTGGATTGTGGGCGGTTGTATTAAAAGAAACAGGGGAATTAATTGGAGATTGCGGACTGACCATGCAGCAGATTGGCGGGAACATCAAACCGGAAATCGGTTATCATATACGAAAAGATATGCAGAGAAAAGGATATGGAACTGAAGCCGCAAAAGCGGTGATCGACTGGGCTTTCACAAATACTCCGTTTCAAATTCTTTATTCATATATGAAGCACACAAATGCCGGTTCATATCGTACTGCGATTTCGGCGGGAATGAAACTGGTGGAGGAATTTCCTGATAAAGTAAATGGAATCACAAAGGTTTATGCAATTACAAGAGAAGAATGGATTGCTTTGAAAAAGGAATCCATTCTTTGCAGTGTTGAAACTCAATCGCAATTATGAGAGGAAAAGAGTCCTATGAATATCGGAACAATCATCTGTCTACTACTTGCAGTGGTTTTTGGAATGATCTCGATGATTTTTGCGCTATTAAAAGAAAAAGGCGCAATGCTCATTAGTGGATTTAATACGCTGTCCAAAGAGGAACAAGCAAACTATGATCAAAAGAAAATGAGCATCGATATGAGAAATTCCCTTTTTCTTTGGTCCATCCTTTTATTATCAGGGGCCCTTTTCGGATATTTTCTCAGTCAGTATGGTGCATTCCTCGCCATTGTCATTTGGCTGATCCTTTTTTCAAAGATGTTCATCTTGATCCAAAAAAAGCCTTTAAGAAATATAGGAAACCATAAAATTTCCAAATGTATAAATTGAGTAAATCGGGAGAAGATTTTTTTATAACAACCAAAGGAGCAGTTCAATGGCGAGCCGCTCTTTTTTATTTGAAAAATTTTAATATTATGATTATGAATAATCATGTTTGAGTATTTGCGGTAATAGTATTACAATCGAAACATAGTCAATTACGACTATAGAACTTAATAAGAATCTGATGGAAAAAAAAGTCCATCATTGCGATGTAGTGAATCGAAAAGGGGATAAAAACCTTTCTACCACGCTTTAGGCCGCAAAAGATTTTTATAAAACATCTGTAAAATATCAGGAGGAAATCACAATGATCGTTGTCACAAATAAAATTAAAACAAAAACAGGTTTTGCGGAAAAAATGGCGCCATTTTTTACAAGACCAGGGGCTTTACAAGAAATGGAAGGTTTTGTGAAAGTGGAAGTCCTCATTACAAAAAATCTTACAGAATATGATGAATTGAATGTCAATATGTATTGGGAAACAATCGAAGACTTTAACCGCTGGAGAAAAAGTGATGCATTCAGAGAGGCCCATCGAGGACCGGAAAACTCCAGTGAGGTATCTCCAATTTTAGGTAGTGAAATTATCATTTCAGAAGTTGCTTCCACTTTGGAAAAAGCATAATGAAATTACGGGAGGTCAGGCGGATTCTTTCTGCCTGGCCTCCCGATTTTTTTCACCTCAATGATCCGGGGCATGGCCTGGAAGATGCCGGTTTCCATTATGTCAAAGCAAGTTAATAATTTACAGCGTGCACAAAATGGATGGTTTCAAATGCCTGTAAATCATCATCCCGGTTCGCAAAATACCGGTCTTGTAAAGCGGTTGTCATCCTTTTCACCTCAAAAGCCTTGTCCTTATTTGCTCAACACTAATCGGGGGATAAAGAACCTCCTTCTTATTCATCCTATTCAACCATCATCGGAATCATACATAGAAAACGAGTATTACAGAATTCTTTAATTAGTTTGTTCCTTCACGCAAAGTGCGCGTTTATTCAGTAGAAAGCTCATTTTTGAAATCATACTTTAAAACCGTTTGATGTATTGATAAGCTGATAATGGAGATCTTTGAAAGGAAGTTAGGCTTTGAGTAATTTCGCTGGAAATCGAAATAAATGGAAGAAAATGATCGAGAGAAAAATACGATATGATGCGAAAGTGGTTGAGTATAAATGCCATTTACTAAATTCCCAAAATCGCCGTATCGTTTTATTTCATCTGATAGAAGAACCTTTTACCATTAAAGTGGATGATTTTCAACTGACCATTCCGGTGGGGAGTTATACAACTGCTTATTATTGGTTGGATCGTCCATATAATATGTATTTTTGGAGAGATCATTCAGGACATTATTTAGCTTCGTATTTTAACATTGTAAAGAATACAAAATTCGAAGAGGGTATGGTCGTATTTGAAGATTTGATTATTGATGTCCTGGCGCTGCCAAATGGGGAGCATTTTATTTTGGATGAAGAGGAATTGCCGGAACCCTTTGAAACATTTGAGAATGGCTTCGCTAAAGGGGCATTGGAAACTTTATTAAGTTCGATCGGCGATGTCCTCTCGCAAACTATTGCGGAATCCCAAAGTATTTATAGCCATAAAAAATTTATTCCCATATTAGAAAATGGGTATAAAGAGCTTTCTGCTAAGTGTTCTATCGTTTGATTACACCGGATATTGCCGGCATACACAAACTGGGGTGCCCTATTTTAAATGAAAGCGGGAGTTCCAAAAGCATAATCTTTAAGAACTCCCTCCGCCATCCATTAATTCGCCGCCGTACTTTTTTCTTTCTTTTCTTCTTTTGCCTCCTCCAGTTTGAATTCTTCCGCCACTTCATCGACAATGTGTTTTGTCGATGATTTGAATTCCCTCAATGTTTCGCCGACCGCCCTTCCCAATTGCGGCAGTTTTTTTGGCCCGAAAATGATCAGGGCAATCACCAAAATGACAATCAATCCAGGTACACCGATATTTGGCATCCACAATCCCTCCATTCGATATTCATTAACTTTATGAGCCGCTTTGATTCATCACTTGTTTCATATTTCTTCTCTTCATCGACCAGCCGGAAATGAAAATGCTGATTTCAAACAATAGCAATAACGGAATGATAATCAAAAAATCTGAAATAAAATCCGGCGGCGAGATGGACACGCCGACCACCACCAAGATGAAATAGGCCACTTTTCTCATCCGCTTCAATTTTTCCGGTGTCATAATCCCCACATTCGTTAAAAATAAAATCACGATGGGCAATTCAAAAACGGCGCCGACAGGAATCGTCAAATTGAACAGCAACGAAAAGTACTGATTGATTCCATAGGTTTCCGTCGCCCCAATGGATGTATTAATTTTCGATAAAAATTCGAGCATCATCGGAAATAAAATGAAATAACTGAAACTGATGCCCACTAAAAATAGGAGAAACGAGGCCGGGATGAAGGTCATTGTGTATTTTGCTTCCCTTTCTGTCAAACCGGGTTTTACAAACAACCAAATTTGAAGCAAGGCCATCGGTAAGGTGACCAAAATCGCCAAAATAAACGCACATTTCAGGTAGATCATGATGCCATCCGTATAACCAAACAGATTCCATTCCACTCCAGCCGCGGAAGGTTGATTTTTCAATAGTTGAAGCAGGTTTGGTGCAAACCAGAACCCTACCGCAAGCGATCCGATAAATAGAACCGTAACGAGGATCAACCGCTTCCGCAATTCCTCCAAATGGTCAATGACGGTTTGTTCTTTTTCTTCCATCATTTTCTATCACCCGCTTTAAATTCGCTTGAACCAGGATTTAATACATTTAATGAATGGAAGCGCTTTTCTATTCATTATTCATTTTGAAATTGAAATTTTTTTGAATTTTTAGGTCATACATAATACTTCCAATTACTAAAATAGGAACTGAACAGTAGTGTAAAAGGAGTGGTTCGGAAGGGGAGCGGCTTCAGTTCGTTGGAATCGTGCAGGTAGTGGATTTCATGAACCATAAGGTGAAGAAAAAGGGGGGTATCTGTTTGGTTTCCAGAAGAGAATTTTTGAAAGGTGCAGGATTGGCCATTGGGGGCATGGCACTGGGCGGCGGGATCGTAGGAACGATCGCTGCGAATATGTCTTCCTCCAAGGAAACGCCAAAAGGGGATCACCACGTTGAGACAACCGAGTATAACAAAGCGCTCATGTTTTTTACCCCAACGGAACACGCCGTAATCGATGCGGCGGCGGAGAGGATTTTCCCGAAAGATGAAAATGGCCCGGGAGCAAAGGAATTATTGGTTTCTTATTTCATCGATCATCAGTTGGCGGGTGCCTGGGGGACTGGTTCCAAAGAATATCGGCAAGGACCTTTCTATCCGGGCGAACCGACCCAGGGGTATCAAGGGCACTTGAACAAACAACAAATTTTCCGATTGGGCATTGAAGCTCTCCAAAACGAAGCAAAGAAACGATTCAACCAATCTTTCACCAGCTTGGAAGGTTCACAGCAAGATGAGATTTTACAAGCTTTTGAAAAAGGGGAAGTCGAAATCAAAGGGGTTTCTTCATCCTATTTCTTCTCGCTGTTGCGCAGTGCGACTTTGGAAGGCGTGTATGCCGATCCGTTATACGGTGGAAACCGCAATATGGAAGGATGGAGAATGAAAAAATTTCCGGGACATCAAATGAGTTTTGCAGACATTATCGATAAAGACGAATTTGTTGTGATTGAACCGCAAAGTTTACATTCCCAACATCATTCATGAAAGGTGATTGTGATTGGCGAAAGAATTGAAAAAAACGGATGTCGTGCTTGTCGGAATGGGATGGACAGGTGGAATTTTGGCAGCGGAATTGTCGAAAAAGGGATATAAAGTCGTCGGTTTGGAGCGGGGGAAAAATCAGACGCTTGCCGACTTTCAAATGATGCATGATGAATTGCGGTTTGCCCACCGATTCGAAATGATGCAGGATCTTTCAACAGAAACCGTTACATTCCGCAACAATCTTAAAATGCGGGCATTGCCGATGAGACAATACGGTTCCTTCCTATTGGGGAACAATGTGGGGGGTGCCGGAACGCATTGGAACGGACAAACCTTCCGTTTCTTGCCATACGATTTTGAAATATATACAAAAACCGTGGAACGGTACGGAAAGTCCAAAATACCGGAAGAAATGACGTTGCAGGATTGGGGCATCACCTATGATGAATTTGAAAAATATTACGACCAGTTCGAAAAAGCGATCGGCGTTTCAGGAGATGAAGCTCCATTAGGCGCACCGAGATCCAATCCATTCCCGACTCCTCCCATGAAGAAAACCCCAGCCCTCGAATTATTCTTCGAAGCAGCGAAAAAATTAAACTTGCACCCATACATGATGCCTTCCGCCAATTTATCCGAAAACTACACAAATCCGGACAACATCTCGCGTCCCGCTTGCCAATACTGCGGTTTCTGCGAACGTTTCGGCTGTGAATATGCCGCAAAAGCCGATCCGCTGAATACGGTGATTCCGGTTGCGTTGAACACAGGCAACTTTGAATTGCGCACGCACGCCAATGTGGTGGAGATCCTCCATCAAGATGGAAAAGCGGTTGGAGTCAAATATATTGATACGATCACAAGGGAAGAATATATCCAACCTGCGGAAGTGGTGGGCATTACGAGCTATGCGTTAAATAATGTGAGGCTCCTGTTGATTTCAAAAATGGGCAAACCATATGATCCGAACACGGGTACAGGGGTGGTCGGCAAAAACTACTGCTATCAAACATTCGGCGCATCCGCACAGGGCTTCTTTGAGAATAAACAATTCAATTTGTATGCCGGCGCAGGAGCATTGGGGGCTTGTCTTGATGATTTCAATGGCGACAACTTCGACCATTCGGATTTGAACTTCCTCCACGGGGCCAATATTTCCATCACCCAGACCGGCAGAAGACCGATCGCCAACAATGCGACGCCTCCTGGTACGCCATCCTGGGGCGCGGAGTTTAAAAAACAATCCATTAAATATGCCAACAGTGTATTAAGCGTCGGTGCCCAAGGAGCAAGTTTGCCATACCGGCACCATTATCTCGATTTGGATCCGACTTATAAAGACGCTTTCGGACTGCCGTTATTGCGGATCACCTTTGATTTTGAAGAGCAGGATCGTCAGCTGGTGGCGTATTTAGGGGAACAAACGGAAAAAATCATGAAAGAGATGGGCGCGGACATTATTCAAGCAGGAAAAACGTTGGGGCCTTATAATATAGTTCCTTATCAATCCACCCACAATACCGGTGGCGCCATCATGGGGTCCAGCCCGGAGACGAGTGTATTGAATAATTATTTGCAAATGTGGGATTTTGAAAACGTCTTCATTCCGGGGGCCAGCGCATTCCCCCACAACTCCGGCTACAATCCGACAGATACGGTGGGGGCATTGGCATATCGCGCGGCTGAAGGAATTGATTTATATCTGCAAAAGGGCGGATTATTGGTTTAATGTTTTGAATGAGGCGGTGATTGTTTGAGTCTACCCTCCATTGGAATACCGGGACTCATCATTATTTTATTCATAGCCATCTTGTTATTTGGCCCAAGTAAATTGCCCCAATTGGGTAGGGCAGTCGGGGAAACCTTAAGGGAATTTAAAAATGGGACAAAGAAAATCGTGGAAGAGAATCAAAGAGATGAGTAAGATGGCGCGGCTACCTGGAAACGGCCAGTTTTCCGGGTGGCCTTTTTCGTTTTCAATGGATTTGGATGAGGGGAAGGCAGTTTAAATTATAGAGTTCCCTTCATTCGTGCGTATATAAACTTAATTGGTGCGGATGGTACAGCATTTGGTTCGGATAAAGTATCGATTCGTGCGTTTGATAACCCCTTTGGTGCGGATAGTGTCTTAATTGGTGCGGATGGTACAGCATTTGGTTCGGATAAAGTATCGATTCGTGCGTATGGTAACCTCTTTGGTGCGGATGGTGTCTTAATTGGTGCGGATGGCACAGCATTTAGTTCGGATAAAGTATCGATTCGTGCGTATGGTAACCTCTTTGGTGCGGATAGTGTCTTAATTGGTGCGGATGGCACAGCATTTGGTTCGGATAAAGTATCAATTCGTGCGTTTGATAACCTCTTTGGTGCGGATAGTGTCTTAATTGGTGCGGATGGTACAGCATTTAGTTCGGATAAAGTATCGATTCGTGCGTATGGTAACCTCTTTGGTGCGGATGGTGTCTTAATTGGTGCGGATGGCACAGCATTTAGTTCGGATAAAGTATCGATTCGTGCGTATGGTAACCTCTTTGGTGCGGATAGTGTCTTAATTGGTGCGGATGGTACAGCATTTGGTTCGGATAAAGTATCAATTCGTGCGTTTGATAACCTCTTTGGTGCGGATAGTGTCTTAATTGGTGCGGATGGTACAGCATTTAGTTCGGATAAAGTATCGATTCGTGCGTTTGATAACCCCTTTGGTGCGGATAGTGTCTTAATTGGTGCGGATGGCACAGCATTTGGTTCGGATAAAGTATCGATTCGTGCGTATGGTAACCCCTTTGGTGCGGATAGTGTCTTAATTGGTGCGGATGGTACAGCATTTAGTTCGGATAAAGTATCGATTCGTGCGTTTGATAACCCCTTTGGTGCGGATAGTGTCTTAATTGGTGCGGATGGCACAGCATTTGGTTCGGATAAAGTATCGATTCGTGCGTATGGTAACCCCTTTGGTGCGGATAGTGTCTTAATTGGTGCGGATGGTACAGCATTTAGTTCGGATAAAGTATCGATTCGTGCGTTTGATAACCCCTTTGGTGCGGATAGTGTCTTAATTGGTGCGGATGGCACAGCATTTGGTTCGGATAAAGTATCGATTCGTGCGTATGGTAACCCCTTTGGTGCGGATGGTACAGCATTTAGTTCGGATAAAGTATCGATTCGTGCGTTTGATAACCTCTTTGGTGCGGATAGTGTCTTAATTGGTGCGGATGGTACAGCATTTAGTTCGGATAAAGTATCGATTCGTGCGTATGGTAACCCCTTTGGTGCGGATAGTGTCTTAATTGGTGCGGATGGTACAGCATTTAGTTCGGATAAAGTATCGATTCGTGCGTATGGTAACCCCTTTGGTGCGGATAGTGTCTTAATTGGTGCGGATGGCACAGCATTTGGTTCGGATAAAGTATCGATTCGTGCGTATGGTAACCCCTTTGGTGCGGATAGAATCCAAATTCTTGCATATAGAGACCCTTTTCGTGCAGATAAAATCCCAATTGGTGCGTAT
Organism: Ureibacillus sp. FSL W7-1570; assembly: GCF_038593265.1. Lineage (GTDB taxonomy): Bacteria > Bacillota > Bacilli > Bacillales_A > Planococcaceae > Ureibacillus > Ureibacillus suwonensis. Next base: position 799,440 of record NZ_CP151979.1, on the reverse strand, counting down.
AGTTCCTTTTTTAGAGCGGAAGAAAATGATCCCCTCCTTTATGCGAATACAAGCCAATATTATTTCCTCTTTGGATACAAATACACATTCAATTTACATTGGAGACTGTGGTAAAATATGGTTAACAACATCGTTATCAAAGGAGGAAAAGGGTTGGATTGGAATTATTTCATTTTAGCATTGGGAATTGCGGCAGCTGGATATTTTATTGGGGAAGGTTTAAAGAATTTCAAAAGACCCGATGTACTGAATTCATTGGATGATGACGATTACGAACTGATCAATGAACGGAACGTGCATTATTTTATGGGGATTTCCAAAGAAGATGCAAAATCATTGATCCAGGAGCATCCTGACATTCCGCATATTTTGATCAATGGCAAAGTGTATTATCCAAAGGCCCAATTGCGTGAATGGTTATTGAATCTGGGGATGGAACAACAAAAATAATTTTGAATGATTCAACCAAACGATATCCAAGCCCGGCATGATGAAAAAATTATTATAGAAAGAAAGGCTGTATGTAAAGTGAATGATTGGATTACTAAAATAAAGAATAAAAAATTTATCGCATCCTTCAGCGGTGGAAAGGACAGTACGCTCGCTTTATATAAAGCCATACAAGCAGGAGAACCGGTTGGACTGATCGGGATGCTGGATGAAACGGATCACTTCTCCTACTCCCACCGATTGTCACCTGAATTTTTGGAAGCGCAAGCCCGTGCCATAGGCTGTCCCATCTTTACACGCGCCGCCAGCTGGACAACCTATGAAGAAAAGTTCATCCAGCTATTGGAGGAGGCAAAGGAAAAAGGGGCGGAAGTGCTCGTAACCGGCGATGTGGACGTACCTGACCACTGTTCCTGGCACGAAAACGTCGCGAATAAGGTGGGGCTTGATTTATGTATGCCCCTTTGGCACAGAGAGCGTCGAGAAATTGTCGAGGAATTTGTTGATTCTGGTTTTGTGGCCATGGTGACAACAGTGAATTTATCAATGGGTATGCGCATGGATGACTTGGGAAGAATATTGACCCGTGATTACATAGAGGAGCTTGTGGAACGGTCCATCGATCCATGCGGGGAAGCAGGGGAATTTCATACAACGGTGTTGGATGGTCCGATTTTTTCGGCGCCGATTCAAGTGGAAAAGTTGGACATCATTCGCAAAGATGAATATGTCTTTTTGCCGTTGAAATTGAAATAGTAATAAATATCGCATGCTTAATGCAGTTAGCAATGTCCCTGAACTTTTTGGTTATCCAAAGGGCGCTACATTTCGGTGCATCGAATTATTGCCATTTATACACAACATAAAACCATTCCCACCGGCGGAAACGGGCATGAAAAAATATGCAAGTTACTGAATTTAATAAGATCCGATTTGCTCGTTTATGGCGAAAAATGGCGATTTTTGACATTCTCTGGTGTTTATGGGCTTCGGAATAAGGGAATTTCAATAGAAAGGAAGCATTTTGTCCAAATAATCAATTGAATATTTTACCTATACTTGAGAAATCTAAGATATGTGGATGAATAACGGTTTTTATTGGAGGTAGCGCTATTGAATCTCGCAGATGTGTTGATTATTGTCGGTTCGGTAATCATATGCTTCATCTTCATAGTTTTTATCGTCAGTGGATTATATTTGTATTTTATTGACCGCAGCCAAAAGCAACATCCGGTGTTGCGCAATTATCCGGTTATCGGCAGGGCGCGGTACTTATTTGAAACAATCGGCCCCGAATTGCGCCAATACTTATTCGACCATGATACAGAAGGGAAGCCGTTTTCGCGTTTTGAATATCAAACCATTGTAAAATCCGCAAAATATAAACGCGATGTGATCGGATATGGTTCATTGAGGGATTTTGAGAAACCCGGTTTTTATATCCGCAATTCCATGTTTCCGAAACTGACGGAAGAATTGAAAATGGATCAGGAAACAAGGGTGAAAACGAAACGGTACATTCTATTGAATGAGCCTTTATTTGGACAAAGGAAAGAAAAATGGGAAGATCATGAATCAAAGGCGTTCCTCTTGCATGATGATGATGCCATTGTGATTGGGGAACATACGAAGCATCCATTCATTGTCAAAGGACAAATCGGCATGTCCGGAATGAGTTACGGTGCCCTGGGCAAAAATGCGATTACTGCGTTGTCCGAGGGTCTCGGCATTGCGAAAGGGACATGGATGAACACCGGGGAAGGCGGACTTTCCGATTATCATCTGAAGGGCAATGTGGATATCATTATGCAAATTGGTCCCGGTTTATTTGGCGTACGTGACAGAGAAGGGAATTTCAACTGGGACGCATTGGTGGAGAAAAGCCAAATTCCGCAGGTGAAAGCCTTCGAAATCAAATTGGCTCAGGGGGCTAAAACCCGCGGCGGCCACATTGATGCCGAAAAAGTGACGGAGGAAATTGCAAGAATCCGCATGGTGGAACCTTATACTTCCATTGATAGCCCGAACCGTTTCAAAGAGTTTAATGATTTCCATACGTTATTCGATTTCATTGAACAAATACGTGAAAAATCGGGGAAACCGGTGGGCATGAAGGTGGTCATCGGAAGCCCGCATGAAGCGGAAGCATTGGCCAAGGCGATGAAAGAATCGGGAAAAGGTCCGGATTTCATCACGGTGGATGGCGGCGAAGGGGGAACGGGTGCGACGTATCAGGAGTTGGCTGATAGTGTCGGTTTGCCGCTTAAGGCCGCCTTGCCATTGTTGCAGAATGCTCTGGTCAAACATGGCGTGCGGGAGCGGGTGAAAATCATCGCTTCCGGCAAACTGTTCTCCGCAGACCGGATTGCGATTGCCCTTGCCATGGGGGCGGATCTCGTCAATATCGCCCGCGGTTTTATGATTACAGTGGGCTGCATTCAGGCATTAAAATGCCATTCCAATGCATGTCCTGTGGGTGTCGCAACGACAGATCCGGATTTGCAGAAAGCGCTGGTCATTGATGAGAAGAAATACCGCACCGCCAACTATGTCATCACATTAAGGGAAGGGCTTTTCCGCATCGCTGCGGCATGCGGCATTGATTCACCGGTACACTTCAAGCCGGAACATGTGGTTTATAAAGATGAAAAAGGCCGGGTGTTCCCGCTGGAGGAGTATTATCAAACGTTGTTGGAAAAATAATTAGGATCGCAAGAATGAAAAGGCTGGCATCCACTCTTGATGAGGAGCCAGCCTTTGATACATGTCTGATTTGTGCCTGAACTTTAAGATGCAAGTACTAAACCACGATGGTAGACATGAGAGAAGCGGAATCTGAAGGAAGCTGGAGGCAAAGTACTGATCCTGGGAACACGAACCTCATAAAAGCTGGTCCATATGTTGAACGATTAAATAAGCGGATGCAGATTAAGGAAAGAATTAAAATTAAAGACAAGGTTAAGAATATTGTGGTCATAAACGCAATAGATGAATTTCCCCAAATTTATCAACCTTAATACCCATATAATCAAAGTAATAAAATAAGAATTATTTACTTTATTAGTAAAATTAAAAAAATAAATTAATTGAAATATTGAAATTTTAAGAAAAATTGTTTAAGATAATTACAATCCTTTAGCATATTAAACAACTGAAGAAATTAATAGTAATTAGATGAATATGGAAGCTTCTGTATGCAATTGATTGTTTGATAAGCCGGGCGTTCATGTGATCGATCAAGCACTAAAGTTTGTTCATGGCAGCAACTTCTTTTTAACGGTTCGAATTTTTTTTAACCATAATCACTAGTATTTCAATAGGAAAAATAAATTATTAGGAGGAATACACATGTCTTTACAATTTGCTTACTGGGCACCAAATGTTAGTGGAGGATTAGTGATTTCCAAAATCCCGCAAAAAACGGGATGGTCCTTTGAAGACAATAAACGTTATGCACAAATCGCCGAAAAGCTTGGATTTGATTATGTATTAATCCAAACCCGGTTTTTGGCAAGCTATGGTGCTGAAAATCAATTGGAGGCGGCAGCTCTTGCATCCGCGTTGGCGGCTTCCACAGAAAAATTAAATCTGATCACGGCTGTATTACCTGGCTTATGGCATCCAGGTGTGATGGCAAAAATTATCTCAACAATCGATCATATCAGTAATGGCCGTGCAGCCATCAACATTGTCAGCGGTTGGTTCAAAGGCGAGTTTAACGCATACGGTGAGCCTTGGTTGGACCATGATGAGCGCTATCGCCGTTCGGAAGAGTTTATTGAAGTATTGCGTGGTCTTTGGACAGAGGAAGAATTTACTTATCGCGGAGACTTCTATCGAATCAATCAGGCTCCTTTAAAGCCGAAACCGGTAAAAACGCCAAAAATCTTCCAAGGAGGAAATTCGAAAGCCGCCAAAGAAATGGCAGGACGTGTATCAGATGTGTACTTCATGAATGGCGGTTCATTGGAAGACATTAAAAAGCAAATCGATGAAGTTAAAGCCCTTCGTGAAGCAAATGGAAAAGGGCAAATTGAATTTGGGGTAAACGGCTTTGTGATCGTTCGTGATACGGAGGAAGAGGCAAAGCAAGTTTTACGTGATATCGTAGAACAAGCAGATCACGAAGCTGTGTTAGGATTTAAAGATTCTGTGAAACATGCCGGCCAATCTACAAATGAAAAAGAAGGTATGTGGGCGAATTCTTCATACGAAGACTTGATCCAATACAATGACGGATTTAAAACCGGATTGATTGGTACAGCGGAGCAAGTTGCAGACCGCATTATTGAATTGAAGAAAATCGGCGTCAACATCGTGTTAACAGGATTCTTGCATTATGACGAAGATCTTCAAGCATTTGGCGAAAAAGTGATTCCATTAGTCAGAGAAAAAGAAGCAAAATTAGAGCTGCAAAATGCGTAATGGGAGAAAGCAAGTACAAGCTCTCAATGGAAAAATGACAGGTTCAGCCACTCTATTGAATATAGGGTGGCTTTTATTTTTGAAACGGTATTTTTTAAGAGCATGAATGGGATTGGATTTAAGGGATCAAAGCATAATGGCGGCTTTTGGAAGGGATTAACGTAAGGTTTGTTGTAATCTTTCAGTAAAAAAATAGGAGGGAGGATTGCCGCTGGGTTCTTTTAGGAATGGCTACATCTCCCATTTTTTGTCCAGCCACGTTTTCCAGTTTCCATCCGGGATTCGCTTTCCTAATCCTTTATGAATTGGATTGTACATATACACATAGGCTTGAATCCTTTCGCCGGTTTCCAACACAACTTCTTTGATTTCACGAATGTAAAGGTTATCCCTTGTTGGTGCATTTTCATCGTAATCTTCCAATAGGTCCATCGCTTGCAAAGCCTTTTGAAAATGACGTTCTTTAATGGTAATGACTTCTCCGAACACCGTTGAATTTCCTTCGATCATGCAAGGATATTCGCCGCTGATATGTGAATATAGTTCCACATTGTCAATCGCCGCGTTTTGAATGTTTTCGATTGCATTTTTGGGGATGACATGATGATTGGAACACCCTGTCATCAGTGTGCCGTAGACAAAGAAATTTCGATTCATTGCAATCCCTCCGATTTCATTGTGTCAGGAACAACACTCATTATCAACTGGAAAAAACAATACTTGAGTCTTTGTAATCTAAAGCCGTTATAAAAACAATTCATTAATCTCCTGGTTTTGATAAAGTTTTCCAGTTTTAAGCTGTAAAGCAACCGCTAAAAAAATCTATTTGCCAAAAACATTTTTAATGACCGATTAAATCAATTTCACGCCCCAAACAAAAAGGATAGACACACAGGCTCCCCGTGCATCTATCCTTTTCTTTTAACATCTTTATTTACTCTTCCAAGAAATCATTCTTCATCCCCATGAGACTGCATCACAGCCACCATTTCCACATCTTTCTGACGTTTGAATGAAATGGCCAAAGAGGCGGTTGTAAGCAACATAAAGGCCACCATGTAACCCAATAGGATGAAGTTGTTGTGCCACAAGTAGGAGATATCTCCGCTTGAGATGGCCGCTTTGAAGGCTTGGATTGTATAAGTCATTGGCAATAATGCGTTGATTGGTTGCAAGGCGTTTGGCAACAATTCCATCGGGAACGTTCCGGCACTTGTCGTCAATTGCAAAATCAACACGATGATTGCAATAAATCGGCCAGTGTCGCCCAACAATGTAACAAGCATTTGGATCAACGCCATGAATACGAAGCTGACAATTATGGACGTTAAGATGAATAACGGTAAGTTCTCAACCTCAAGTTTTAATACAACCAACAGAATGAAATCTACCAGTAACGCTTGGATCAAACCGATGATTGCGACAACGCCGAATTTGCTTCCGAACCAGGCGAATGGGTTTTTAGGACGGATCACTGGTCGTTTGAATTCAAAGACGATGGAAAGCATCAATGCTCCGACGAATAGGCCGAGCGACATGAAGTATGGAGAGAAACCTGTACCGTAGTTTGGCACTTCATTGACAGGTTCTTTATCCACAACGACCGGTTCACCCATCATATCATAAGTGTCATCGTTGGCATTCACTGTGCCTGCTTTTTCAGCGCCTTCAGCGAGTTTGTCGGCAAGTTCTGTTGAACCGTCCAATAATTTATCCGCGCCGGATGTCAATTGATTTGCGCCGTCAGAAAGTTTTCCTGCGCCATCTTGAAGCTGGCTGGCACCGTCAGAAAGTTTGTTCATGCCTGCAGTCAATTCATTGGCGCCATTGTTCAATGCAACGGAACCGTTGTAAAGTTTGCTTACCCCGCTTTGCAATGTTTGTTCACCGGAGTTGATTTGGTCAAGACCGGCAATCAATTGATCAAAGGCTGGGGCAGTTTGGGCTTTCAATTTCTCTTCAATGCCGTCAGCTGAACCAAGCAATTGGTTTGTCAATGACGTTTCAAATTGCGTCAATCCTTGGTTGAGCCCTTTGCTGATGCCTTCGGATATTTGAGGCTCCAATTGGGCTTGCAATGAAGTTTTATATTGCGCTTCGATTTGTTCTTTCGAAGGTGAATTGCTTGCGACTTTCGCCATAAAGGCATCCGCTTGCGCTTCCGTCATATAGCCGTTTGCCACAAGGGCGGATTTGATTTGCGCCAATGTTTGGGATTGATTTGAAACCGTTTGTTCCGCCAATTGGCCGGATAGACCGTTGACGATTCCGGTTGTCAATTGAGTTGATAATTCGCTGGACAATTGGGTTTCCAATTGGTCGATTCCAGCACTGATGTCTTTAACACTGTCTTTGAGATTTTCTGAAATTCCCTCCGCCACTTGAGCTGGCAGTTGGTCTTTCATTTGTTTGACGCCATTTTTCACTTGGGAAGTTCCATCCACCAGCGCTGGAAGATTATCATTCACTTGTTTTAGGCCATCTTTCAATTGGCCGGCACCGGAGGCGATGGAATTGGAACCAGTGGCAGCAGTGTTCACGCCTTCTTTGAACTCGATCATTTTGGATGCCAATGTGGCAAGATTTTCACTTAATGTTTTGGAACCGTCGTCGAGTTTAGCAATCCCATCTTTTAATTGGCTTGCACCGTCACTTGCCTGATTCAAGCCATCCGCCAATTCCGTGATGGAATCAAACATTGTTTCCGCATAAGTTTCAATGATTTTTTTGGAGATTTCCGCTTTCACTTCTTTCATGGCAGATTCTCCGATTTGGGCTGAAAGGAAGTTGGTGCTTTCATTTGGCACATATTTGATTTCCAATTTTTTCGGCTCATCATCGAGGATGGTTGTTGCATTTTCAGAGAAGTTTTCCGGAATTTCCACAAGCAAATAATAATCCCGGTTTTCAAGGCCTTTGTATCCTTCTTCCTTGGAAACCACATGGAATTCAAACTCATCGCTGTCTTCCAGCTTATCGGCGAGTTCTTTCCCGATTTGCAAGTTTTCGCCTTCGAATTCTGCGCCTTCATCTTCATTGACGACCGCAACAGGCAAGTCGTTCAAGTTGGCATATGGATCCCAGAATGCCCAGATGAACATTCCGGCATAAAGCAAAGGTACTAGCGCGACGGCGATCACCGAAATGAGCACTTTTTTGTTTGTAAGAAGGAATTTTAGTTCCGCCAAAAAAGACGATTTTTTCACATTGTTACCCCCTAGAAGTAATGACTATTTTGTTCATTTGGTCATTTTGCAGCAAATATGTAGGGCCCTCCTGAAATTGAGTCCCTTCAATGAAAAGTTATTTCGATAATCCTTCAAAGAAATATAATTTAAACAAATCGGACATTTCTTCCTTGTCCAAAGGCGGGTGATGTTGTTCCCAATCAAATATTAAGGCCACATAAGTTTTCAGCATGACAAAGGCGGTGATTTCCGGATTGCATTCTTTGATTTCACCACGGTCAATGGCATCCTGAATAATCCCTTTCATATAGTCAATGATGGCTTGCTCCACCCGCTGAATGACATCCACAACCGCTTTTGTTCCAATTTCTCTCTCTTCTTGGAAAAGCTTGATCGTGAGCTGATGGGATTTCCGGAATTCCAAAAGCCTTATCAGAACACGATGGATGTTTTCATCAAAGCGGCTATTTGGATCGATGGCGTTTTCCGCTTCGGCCTTCATGTCCCGGATCAGGGAAGTGACAATTTCATCCAGAATTTCTTCTTTGCTTTTGAAGAATGTATAAATGGTTCCTTTGCCGACATTGGCCAGTTTCGCCACCTGATCCATCGTTGTCGCCTTATAGCCAAATAAGGAGAAGGATTTTTTCGCAGCTTCCAGGATTAATTGTTTTCGGTCGATCGCCATTGGATTCACCTCCATTAATCAAAAACTGACCAAATGACAAAATTGGTCATTTGTTTCACGTAATGTACTATACTACAATCAATCAAATTTATCAACCAAAATAAACGGTTTTTAACGTTTATTTAGTGGATATTCTTTTAGAGGGAACAAACACTAAAGAGGAATCAAATTCTACTGAATAAAAAAAGACGCTTGAAAACGTCCTTTGACTGGTGTTAGAAAAAGATATTGCGCAATCTCATGACACGGGAAAAAAATCGGGCATCCTTTGCCATTTTTCCAAAATATGGATGTTGGTAAGGGGCAAGACATTGTTGGAACAGATCATCACAAAATCTTGATGGTCCATACATTCGGTAACAGTAATCGTGTTGCATGCAGCAATAGTCGACAGGATTTGTCGGGGCACCCGGACCGGAACAGCCTGGTCCGCAATAACGGTAACCGGGATAGCAAATGCCGAATAAAGATTTTCGTGGTTGCATCATTTTCAACCCTCCCTTTCCAATAAAATTTGTTTATTTATAATTATGTAGTTTTTGCAGGAATGGGGAGGGCACAAATGGAGTTCCTTCCACCCATTCCGCTTATCAAACGAAATTGGACCGGGACGACGACGGATGGGCTTGTGAAAGATAAAACCACTCATGATGAGTGGTTTTTCTTTCGTATGGGGCCATTATTTCAGCCCTTTGTAAATTGCAGCCAAACGCTCTTCCATCTTCTCCCAACAATAATGGTTTTTCATCGCTTCCCGTGCGTTTTTACTCATCCGGGCAAGCATTTTCCGATCCTTGTATAAGCGTAAAAACTGTTCAACATATTCTTCGGCGGTTGGATCGTCTTTATCTATCACGATGCCGCATTGATGTTTCTCAATGATATTTTTCATGTCCATTGCCCGATTCACTACGACAGGGATGCCGTTATTCAAAAAGCTGAAAAACTTGTTGGGCAAGGCGTATTTTTTGTTTATATTCCTGATATCAAAGTAAATATAACCTGCATGGACTTGATTCAATTCTTTGGGCAGGTTTTCATATTCCACCCATTTGCAATGGATTGCAGGATGACCGCTGATCAATTTCTTTTCATTATACGAAATGGTCGGATCGATATAGCCGATAATATCGAATCGGAAATTTTTCATCGAATTTTTGCAAAGATCGGCGATTTGTAATATTTTTTTCGGATTCCCTTTTTGATACTGCACAACGCCTTCATAGGCAATGACAAAGTAGTGCTGAAAATGTTCATCCTTTGGCAATTCCTGCTGGTATAAAGGGGAGTTGTAGATGACGGTGACGGGCACGCCTGGATATCTTCGTTGATAAATATTTTTAATGGAATCGGAAACGGTTATGAGATGATCCACTTCCTTCATCAATAATCTCAGCAATTTGCTGTTTTGCTCCAGCTCATGGGCGTCATAGATCACTTTTACGTTTTTCCCTTTTTTTCGGAGAACTTTTTTAATCTGTACGGCTTCATACAACGTGTGCAATTCATGGGCGTGATAAATGTCGGCTTCGACAGCCAACGCCCGTTCATACAACTTGTCAACAAAATAATTTTGCGTATCCATTTCCAAATTGTTGACCATTTTGCCGATATGGGGATTATACATATTTTTGATGTCATAGGTTAAAAACTTGATGCCTTTATATTCAAATTGGTCTTGATTAAAAGTTGGATCTTTGATTCTTTTCAGATTCGGTTCAAAAACGGCACCGTTCGTTTTTCCGGCCACAATGGTGACATCGTATCCCAATTTTTTCAGACTGATCGCTTCCTTTTCAAAGACGCGGATATCTTTGAAAGAATGTTTCCTGATCAATTTGCAAACTTTCATCCGGATTCCTCCAAAAATCTATTTCATTTCATCATCCTATGCTATGTTTCATCTTCCATAAGAGCTGATTCATTTTCCTAATATTTCAATAAAAAATAGAGAGTCACAACATTTGCAGCTAGACATAAGATAGTTTAGAAACTCATTTTCCGGAAAGGTGGATCTTGGTTGAAACTGGTCACCATTGTCGGCGCACGTCCGCAATTTATCAAATCCGCCCCGTTTTCAGATATGTTTCGGAAGGGGCATAAAGAAATCATCATCCATACGGGGCAACATTACGATGAAAATATGTCTGACATCTTCTTCCAAGAACTTGCGATTCCGAAACCGGACTATTTTTTGGGTGTCGGTTCCGGCAGTCATGGGTATCAGACGGGGAGGATGCTTGAAAAAATCGAGCAGGTGCTTTTGAAAGAAAAGCCGGACGGGGTGCTTGTTTACGGAGATACAAATTCCACGTTGGCAGGTGCTCTGGCGGCAAGCAAATTGCATATTCCTGTTTTCCATGTGGAAGCGGGGTTGAGGAGCTACAATAAACAAATGCCGGAAGAACAAAACCGGATATTGACGGACCATATTTCGGATCTGTTATTCTGTCCGACAAAAACGGCCGTGGAGAATTTGAAAAGGGAAGGGATCTTGGACGGGGTCCTGTTGACGGGGGATATCATGGCCGATGCGGTCAATCGGTTCATGAATCTTTCAAATAAGTTTTATTCAAATGGAAAATGGCTGGAAGTGTTGAAAGCCGATAATCCGCATCTGCCTCAATTAAAGGAAAAAGAATATTATCTTGCCACGGTTCATCGGGCGGAAAACACCGACGATTTGATGAAGTTGAAATGCATTTTCACCGCGCTTGAAATGTTGGATCAACCCGTTCTTGTCCCGCTGCATCCAAGAACACGAAAATTGGTGGGGGAGTTGAACATTTCGTTTGAAAATGTGATCATCATTCAGCCGGTGGGTTATTTGCTGATGTTGTATTTGACAAAAAACGCTTATATGGTTGTCACCGATTCCGGCGGCCTACAAAAAGAAGCCTATCTATTGAAAACCCCATGCACCACGTTGAGGAATGAGACGGAATGGATTGAAACGTTGGAAAATGGCTGGAATTGTCTATGCCCCATCAACATCCAGTCGATTCTGGAAAAGGCCTCGCGGAATTTGGACTCACTGAATGAAACGCAATCTCAGGTGTTCGGGGATGGAAAGGCGGCACTCCGCATATGCCAGGCAATTGTTGAACGGTATGCATAAGACCTTTTCATCAGAAGGGGCGCCTTCTAGTTCAATTTTGAAGGTGGCCGTATATTTAGATGCAGATATGAAACTGGCTTTGATATAGAAAAAAGGAGAATGGAAGTGAAATCAGATTCTCCTTTTTTATTAATTCTTATGTTCATTTTTGTCGTCTTTACTTATTGGTTCTTCGGATTCCTTATATTCGGAATTTGATTCTTGAATGATTTTTGCCATTTTTTCTAATATTCTATTGGTTTCCGAAGCATCAATTCCCCTTCTTACAGCGGTTTCAATAATTACATATTGGGCAAACAGCAGGAAAAAAATCATCAAAATGAGAAATGTTAAATTTATTTCCAATAGATCCGAACCTCCGTCTGTTTAACTGATAATACGATTATATAATATGTTTAATATTAGTTAAATTGGTAAATATATGGTAATTTCGTTTTTTTACTTTTCAAAATTCTGAATGTGCACTTGTTTAGTCATGTGGCAATTGTGACCGAGTTTTATTATTGCATTCTCTGTATGATTATCTATCACTTGTTTGATCGGGCATTGAATTCATCTCCTTCTATATGTAAAACCGATTTAAAAGTTGATTTTCTCGTATTCCAAACATTCAAGTCACAAAAAACGGAAATACTATGAAAATCAAATTCCTATGAATATGGTGAAAACCTTGATATAATTGTATTTACCAAAAAATATAAAGGGGTGCGAAACGATGAATGCTTATGAAGAATATATGAAAGCCATCGTCCAACCGATGCGTCAGGAATTGGTGGATGCCGGATTTACAGAATTGACAACGGCGGATGAAGTGCATGAGTTTATGGCAACGACAAAGGGAGTTTCTCTTGTGGTGATCAACTCGGTATGCGGCTGTGCTGCGGGAAGCGCTAGACCGGCAGTTCGGGAAGCCATCAAAGAAATCAAACCGGATCATTTAGTGACGGTGTTTGCGGGACAAGACCGTGAAGCGACTGCCGCGATGCGTTCCTATTTTGAAGAGATTCCGCCAAGCTCTCCATCCATTGCCATTTTGCGTGATGGCCAATTGGAATACTTCATTCCAAGAGAACAAATCGAAGGGTATGAAGTGGGACAAATCCGTGACCATATCGTGGGCGTGTTGAAACAGGCATGCGGCGCGTAATCGTCACGACAGCGGGGAGACCTGATGAGGAATCTTTCCAACTGGCAAAACTAGTGAGTGAGGAATTAAATCTACAAGTTGTACCCAGAAAGAAACGTTCAGTGGCCAAATTGAGCGAAATCTATGATGCCAATGTGATCGTAGCCGGAAAAAACCGGTTGGAGTATTATGGGAAAGGCTCTTCTACGCCTTTCTTTTTTCATCCCGACACGGCGGCTTTCCGTTTGAAGCGGTTGCAAAGAGGGGAAACGGAACCTTTTTTGGAAGCTTGTGCGTTGCAAAACGGCGATTCCTTTCTTGATTGTACATTAGGGGTCGGCTCGGACTCCATCGTCGCATCTTACGCGGTTGGGGAAAAGGGCAGAGTGGCCGGCCTGGAAGTCGATCCCGTTATCGCCTATATCGTCCGCCGGGGATTGAAGGAATATGAAACGGCGGATTCCGATTTGAAACAGGCGATGGAGCGGATTCAGGTCATTCATGGGGAAGCTGTCGGATTTTTGAAGCGGCAACCAGATGAATCCTTTGATGTCGTCTATCTGGATCCGATGTTCGAACAGTTGATAGAAGAATCCATCAACTTTGAATCGTTACGGGAAGTGGGCAGCCACCATCCATTGACGGAGGAATGGGTGAGGGAAGCCTACCGTGTGGCGAAGAAGCGGGTTGTGTTGAAAGCCCATTTCCGTTCCACCCATTTTGAAGACTTCGGTTTTGAGCGGAAGGTGCGCCTCACATCGAAGTTTCATTTTGGGGTGTTGGGAAAATAGATGTATTGTGATTGAAAAAGAGCGGAGGAATTCATTCGCTCTTTTTTATTTCGGATGGTTTCTTGTGGGATGAATGATTTGGCGTAGGAGGATTTTTATGGGGGAATGAACACTGTTTTGGTGCGGATGGATAGGCTTTTAGTGCAGATACAACTTTTTTGTAAGCTAGCAAGTTTTGCGCAGATACAACTTTCATGGAGCGGTTGATTTATCCCATCCCATATGCAGATAAAGGGACAACATGCGACAATAGAGCACCGACTTGCTCGGATGGCTATCCCGCTTGCTCGGATAAAGTGTCCGCTTGCTCGTAAACATCCCATCTTGCTCGGATAAAGTGTCCGCTTGCTCGGATAACATCCCATCTTGCTCGGATAAAGTGTCCGCTTGCTCGGATAACATCCCATCTTGCTCGGATAACCCCTCAACTCGTCCGTATAGATATTTGACGTGCTTGGATAAAGCACAACCTCGCTCAGATAGGTGTTCCCCTTGAACAGTTGGAACACCACATTCGCAATTAATCCCCATGTTATACGCTCAACCTCGCACAGAATCCTCCATCTCATAATAAAAAACGCCTTAGTTACGACCACTCAAAACTAAGGCATTGTGGAAGTTATTCTATTTCTTCCTCCATCTCCTTCAACCGATCCAACACTCTTCTTTTCCGGTACAACATGTTTCCCGTTTCGGCAATGGTTTCAATCATGCCTTTATTGGCAAAGGCGCCGAACACAATGCCGGCAATCGGAATCGCTTGGAAAAACTTTTTCCAGCCGAATTGATCCCGGAAAGAATAAAATACTTCCTGCCATCCTTTCAACTGCTGAATCATGTCAGTGGAAGCTTTATGTTCATTCCCTTTCCATAAATCCTTCAAAATCGCTTCCTTTCCGACGATGTCCGCATTGGCGAACTGCAGACATTTCACGATGAAAATGCGTTCCCTTTTATCATTTGGATCGTATCCGTAAATCATGGCAATCTCCTGCAGCGTTTTCAAAGAGATTCCCAAAATCACCGGGATATCGACAACAAGTGTGAATAATCCGCCGACTCCGGTGGAAGCCCCTTGCACCGTTGCGATTGCAGCCCGGTTTTTCCCAAGTTGTTCCGTAATTTTCATCATGTCGTCTATCGGCAATTTTTTTATCTCTTCGATCGACTGAATATTTTTATATGATGAAAACTTGTTGATCCTTTTGATGATGGCCTGCTCGCTGACCAAATATCGCCCGCCTGTTTGGATGTAGCTTCCCAACTCATCCACCAATTTTCCAATTGTCCGCTGAATGGATTTCGGCGTCAACTTGTCCAAAATTTTAAAGGGGATTCTGCCGAGCTTTTCCCAGAAAAATAAATCTTTTTGATCCTTTTCCCAAGCTTCAATTTCTTTCAAATAGCCCAACAATTGCTCTTGTGTCTCCAACGTTCATTCTCCTATCGTTATTTTGCTTTCTACTTTATACGGGCCCCATAGTAAAAAGTTTCGCCCAACTTTAAAGGAATCATGACGGAAATAAAGAATATTAAAATTGGGGGAGTGATAGAATGGTGAAGATTTTTGTGACAAGCAAAATCAGTGATTCAGCACTTAATATATTAAAATCTGTCGGGGAAGTGGAAGTTTGGGAGAAGGAAGAGACGCTGAACGGACAAGCTTTATTGGATAAAATTCAAGATCATGATGCGGTGCTGACAATGGTGAACAATTTCATCACAGATGACATCCTCCAAAACGCACCGAAATTGAAAGTGATCGGAAATTGCGGCGTCGGCTACAACAACATCGATATCGCTTCCGCGGAAAAGCATGGCGTGATTGTGACAAACACACCGGACGTATTGAATAATGCCACAGCCGATTTGACTTGGGCATTGATTCTTGGCATTGCAAGAAGAATCGTGGAAGCGGACAAGTTCGTGCGGGAAGGGAAGTTTACGGGATGGCTGCCCCATTTGTTCATCGGCAATCTGGTCTACGGCAAAAAGCTCGGCATCATCGGACTCGGGAGAATCGGCACCGCTGTTTGCGAAAGGGCAAAAGGATTCAATATGGATGTTTACTATTATAATCGCAACCGCCTTCCGATTGAAAAGGAACAAGCGTTGAACGCAACCTATGCAGACTTGGATCGTTTGCTCCGGGAATGCGACTATATCACCATCCATGCTCCGTTGAACGAAGAATCCCACCATTTGATTGGGCGGGATGAATTGAATCTCATGAAACAGGATGCGTATTTGATTAACACATCCCGTGGGCCGCTTGTGGATGAACAGGCATTGTACGAACATTTGAAAGCAGGGAAGATTGCCGGTGCTGCCCTTGATGTGTATGAACATGAGCCGAAAATTGTGGAAGGGCTGTTGGAACTGGATAATGTCATTCTGCTTCCGCATATCGGCAGCGCCACTTTGGAAACGAGAGCCCAAATGGCGGAACTTGCTGCAAAGAATATCGCCAATGTCCTTACAGGCAAAGAGCCGATTACCCCTGTGACGAAAGGTTGGAGAAAATGAAAATTTTAGTGGCGCCGGATTCGTTTAAAGGATCCCTTTCTTCCATTGAACTGTGCAAAACGATTCGCCAAGGCATCGAAAACGTCATGGATGCGGAAGTTTTGGAAGTGCCGATTTCAGACGGAGGAGAAGGGTTTCTCGAAAGCATTTGTTCGGTCCTTCCATTTCAAATAGAACAGGTAAACGTCAAAAATCCTTTGGGAAGAACGATTCGTGCGAAAATGGCGATTGACCCATTGCAACGTACAGCTTTCATTGAAATGGCAAAAAGTACAGGATTAACCCTTGTGCCAGAGGAGGAAAGGAATCCGTACCAATCTTTCAGCCATGGGGTGGGAGATTTCATTTTGCACGGCCTCGACAAAGGTTGCCGCACCTTCATCATCGGACTGGGCGGCACTGCGACAAATGATGCGGGGGTCGGAATGCTTTCCGCCCTGGGAGTCCTTTTCCGGGATGAAGCCGGAAAGCAAGTCCAAATTGAATCCTTGAGAGATATAGGGAAGATCGCCTCCCTTGATTTGCGGAAGGTGGACGAGCGGCTGTTTGAATGTGAATTCATTTTGGCGACCGATGTGAACAATCCCCTTTGCGGTGAGAGGGGAGCGACCCATGTATTCGGCCCACAAAAGGGAATTGAACACGTGCAGGAGATCGATGCCATTTTGCGCCATTACGGAACCGTGCTGGAAAAACAATTTCATCGGGAGTTGAAGAAACGGGAAGGTGCCGGTGCAGCCGGGGGAATCCCGGTATCCTTTATGGCCCTCTTTGACACCAAAATCCGGCAGGGAATTGATATTTTGATTGAGACGTTGCAATTAGAAAGGCTGCTGCCTTCGACGGATTTCATCATCACAGGAGAAGGGAAGCTGGATAAACAAACCTTCAACGGAAAAGTGATCAAAGGGATTTGCGATTTTGCCAAACCTTATCATATTCCAGTCGTTGCAATTTGTGGTACCATTGAATTATCGAGAAAAGAATTGAAAGAGTTGGGATTGGCCGCGGCTTTTTCCATCTGCAAAGGGCCAGCCGCATTGGAAGAAACGATGGAGAATGCCCGGCAACTGGTCGGAGAATTGGCTGAGAATATTGCGGAGTTGATAAAAAGATAGAAAATAGAAAAGCACTGCCTTGATACATCAATGCAGTGCCTATTTCGAAAAAAATAAAAAGCCACAAACCGTAGCTTTTTATTCAGCGAAACAGAATGAAATTAAGTATACTAAATATAAAATAAATCCGATTGCAATTGTAATCGAGGCCATGCTTATCCCTCCTTAAAAAAACAATGGTCAATCCCTAACATATTTTACTATGAAAAAATAAATTAGGAAACCTTTTTCATGAAAAATCGTAAGTAATTGATAGATTGGACAAAAGTGGGTGAAGCGATTGAAAAAGTGGTGGCAAAAAACGCTCGTATTTTTAGTGGCGTTACTGACATTGGGGATCATTCCTCCGAACCATTCCATTTGGGATCATCTCGAAAATGGACAAGATTCGAACCGGGCACAAAGCGCCAATTATAAAAACATTGGTGTTGCCGAAGAAACCGTAGAATCGTTCGCCGATGAAAACACGGAAACGGTTGACCCGATTGATTCCATCCTTCAGTTGGCAAAGGAACAGTCTTACATAAAATTTGGTTCAAAAATTGCCCCGGTCATTGAAGATGAATTTGAACAACGCATTTTTCCAACGATCGAACAAATTATTTCATCCGCTTTGGCAAATTTGGACGATGAGACAAAACGATATTTAACCATCAGCGGGAAGCCGGGGGGAAATTATTCCGAGAGGATCTTTCATATTGCGGATGGCCGTAGCGGACAAGATTTGCTCCGATTCCATGTGCGCACCGAAAAACGGCCGCTTGAAGGATACTACTACAATTTCCATTACCACACTTATGAAGATCAATTTGCTTCACACCATACGATCGGGGATATCTACTATTCAAAAGACACCCCTCCGAAGTGGTTGTCCTAATATTTGATGATGCTATTCTTTCCCATCGAGCACTGCTCCAAAATCGCGGTTTTACCGGAGATTCGATATTCTGCCACCATCAATATGGTGGTTTTTTTATGGAATTTAGCATGACATAATACCTAAAAGCAATACTGTTGTTATATATCATTTTTCTTAAATTTGGTATTGAAAATAAATCCATTTTACCTTTATAATTGGATATGTTGGGAGGTAAAGTGGTAATGGATATCAAAAAATTGATTCTCTGCATCAATGGGGCGGTCGATGCATTGGAATATGCAACCGCCAGAAAATACATTGAACAGAATTTGGATATTGTGGACGAAAATCGCCATTTGCTCAACAGCAACGCAAGAGAGATTTTGCAGTTTGTGAAGGACAATCTCGGTTCTTCTGAACAGCCGTTAACGAAAAAGGAAATGAACATAATCACCGTGATCAATACATACGCGAAAAAATTGGATGTCCGCGGTTTAAAATTATATTTGAAGGAAAAAGAGAAAGAGCAATTGTTGCAAAGAAAGAACGTATTAAACATTTTGAATGCGGATGCGAAAATTCTATTGACAAGTTTGGGATTTATCAAAGGAAAAGAAATCGTCAATAATTAATGGAACATGAAAAAGAGGCTGGGACAAAACCCCCTCTAAAATGGAAACAGCCCATGAAATTTTGGAATGAAATTTCATGGGCTGTTTTTCATTTTTTCAATAAAAAATAAGGACCTCTTCTGTTAAAATTAAGTTAGCACACAAAACCTAACAGAAAGAAGGGTCCTTATGTTCAAATATTATAACATGAATCAATTAGTTTTGCCTCTAGATTTAGAAATAAAATTACAAGAAAATGATATTGCCTTCCACATTCACCATTTAGTTGAAAGTATTCCAGATGAAGCCTTCCAGCCGTTTCTTCGAAATACAGGTTGTCCTGCTTATCATCCACGCATGATGCTAAAAATTATTTTGTGTGCTTATTCCCAATCAGTCTTTTCAGGTCGGAAAATTGAAGCCCTTTTAAAGGACAGTATTCGGATGATGTGGTTGGCACAAGGCTATGAACCAAGTTATCGGACAATCAATCGTTTTCGTGTACATCCGGAAGTAAAAGAATTAATTCGTCAATGTTTTGTCCAATTCCGTTGCCAACTGGTGGAAGAAAAATTAATCGATCAAGAAGCTATTTTTATCGATGGTACGAAGATTGAAGCGAATGCCAATAAATTTACTTTCGTATGGAAGAAATCCATTGAAAAATACAACCAAAGCTTAATTGAAAAATCCAATCAGCTCTACAACGAACTGTTAGAGAAGGAAATCATCCCTGAAATGGAGCGGGAAAATGAGGGAGAACTGTCCGTTGAAGAACTCGCTCAAATGGTGCAACAAGTCGATGAAGTGATTACGGAATATGACCAAAAGATAGAAGCATCGCCCGATGCCACAGAACGAAAAGCATTAAGAAGCGAACGGAAATATCCGAAGCGAGTGTACAAACAGTTGATTGACTTGATTTTACGTAAACAAAAGTATCAAAAAGACTTCGAAATCTTGGGTGAACGGAATAGTTATTCCAAAACAGACTTAGATGCGACGTTCATGCGAATGAAAGACGACTATATGAAAAACGGTCAATTGAAGGCTGGATACAACGTACAAATCGCAACAGAAGGTCAATACGCACTAGCTTATAGCATCTTTCCAAATCCTACTGATACACGTACATTGATTCCGTTCTTGAATGAGATTGAGAAGCATTATTTTCCATTGCCAAAATATATTGTCGCAGATGCTGGTTATGGTAGTGAACAGAACTATGAGGACATCCTTTCGAATCGAAAATGTGAGGCACTTATTCCATATACCATGTATGAGAAAGAACAAAAGAAGAAATATAAACAAAACCCATTTCATCCAGACAATTGGACGTACGACGAAGAAAGTGATACCTACACGTGTCCGAATCAGCAGCGGGTAACCTTCCGATATCGTTCTGTACGTACCGATAAGACCGGTTTCAAACGAGAATTGAAAATCTATGAATGTGAAAACTGTTCGGGATGTCCATTCCGTTCTTCATGTACAAAAGCAAAGGAAGGCAACCACCGAAAAGTCATGGTGAATGAAAAATGGGAACGACAAAAAGAATATGTAAGAGCGAAGCTTTCAGAAGAAAAAGCAGGTTCTATTTTCCGTCAACGTAAAATGGACGTAGAACCAGTTTTTGGATTCTTGAAGGCTAATTTGCGTTTCACTCGATTTTCCGTCCGAGGAAAATCGAAGGTGGAAAATGAAATGGGGATTGCCTTAATGGCCGTGAATTTACGGAAATACACGGCCAACAAAGATCAACTGACCAAAAATAATGGAGAGAAATGGAAAAAGGAGAATTTGAGTTGGCTCAAATTCTCCTTTTTCCTATTTTGAAGCTAGTTTTGTCCCAGCCTCTTTTATCATTAATCGGTAAAACATAGTGTAGTCAAATAAATTGTATACAAAATCAGTCCGATATAAATCGTAATCTCCGCCATTGACATCCCCCCAGTGTATTTGGATATTATTATTGTATACAAAATTTTCAGAAAAATGAATTTTAATGCTCACATTTTGGTCATTCTCTTTTATGGTCGCTTTTATGTTATGATAAGAATTGAATTTTACTCGAATGAGGAAAAAAACGTTTTATTTTGATTTTACATAAGACGGGAGAGTATCGATATGCGTCATCCAGAATATGCTTACTTGGATTTGTTGCAATATATTTTAGAACATGGGGTAAAGAAAGAGGATAGAACCGGTACGGGAACGATCAGCATTTTCGGCTATCAGATGCGGTTTGATTTAAGTAAAGGGTTTCCTCTTTTAACAACGAAACGTGTTCCGTTTAAATTGATTGCCAGTGAATTATTATGGTTTATCAAAGGGGATACAAATATCCGTTATTTATTGGAACATAATAATCATATCTGGGATGAATGGGCATTCAAAAAATGGGTGGAATCCGATGAGTATGAAGGTCCGGATATGACGGACTTTGGTCTGCGCGCCGCAAACGATGAAGAATTTGCCAAAGTGTTGGACGAGCAAATGAAAATTTTCCATGAGAAAGTATTGACGGACGATGAGTTTGCGAAACAATACGGAGAATTGGGCCCGGTTTACGGCAAGCAGTGGCGAAGCTGGCCTGGCGAAAATGGGGAAACAATCGATCAATTAAAGAACGTCATTGAGCAAATCAAACGGAACCCGAATTCCCGCCGATTGATTGTTTCTGCATGGAATCCGGCGGAAGTGGATGAAATGGCCTTGCCTCCTTGCCATACGTTATTCCAATTTTACGTGGCGGAAGGAAAGCTTTCTTGCCAACTTTACCAGCGAAGTGCAGACGTCTTTTTGGGCGTTCCTTTTAATATTGCTTCCTATGCATTATTGACACATTTGATTGCCCACGAATGCGGACTTGAAGTGGGAGAATTCATTCACAGTTTCGGGGATACACATATTTATTTGAACCATTTGGACCAAGTGAAAGAACAGCTTTCCAGAGAACCGAAAGCACTGCCGACATTAAAAATTAATCCGGAGAAAAAGTCGGTATTTGACATCGAACTGGAAGATTTGTCGATTGAAGGATATGATCCTCATCCAACGATCAAAGCGCCGGTTGCGGTTTAAACTATTCAATGAAAGCCACAAAAGGATGGAAATGATGTATACCAACTTTGTGGCTTTTTTCATTGCTAGCGATCAATCTTCCTATTTGGCAATTTTATTTTCCATTGATGGCATGCCGGGTTAAAACTTTTTTATGTAAAAGGAAACCTCCTTTTCTGATCATTGAATAATGGAAACAAATTAATTGGATAGAAGTTATATTGTTTTTGATAAAAAGTGTTGCAAACTATGGATGTTTTTGATATATTAATTATCCGGTCATTGATACGGCTGGGAATGCTAAAAAATGATTGACATTTTAGCTGAAGTTAGTATAATAAAATACCAGCTTTAATAGAGGGTTTTTATTTTTGTTAATAGCATAAAAATAGTTGACAACAAAATAGAAAATATATAAAATATTATAGCTGTTGTAAAAATGAACCTTGAAAACTGAACACCGAAACGTTAATGATATAAATTTTCCAATTCGTTGACCCTCGTCGACGGATTGGATACGGACAAAAGTTTGAGCTAATCAAATTTTCTTTTATGGAGAGTTTGATCCTGGCTCAGGACGAACGCTGGCGGCGTGCCTAATACATGCAAGTCGAGCGGACCAATTAGAAAGCTTGCTTTTTAATTGGTTAGCGGCGGACGGGTGAGTAACACGTGGGTAACCTGCCCTATAGACCGGGATAACTCGCGGAAACGCGTGCTAATACCGGATAACACACCGAAGCGCATGCTTCGGGGTTGAAAGATGGTTCTGCTATCACTATAGGATGGGCCCGCGGCGCATTAGCTAGTTGGTGGGGTAACGGCCTACCAAGGCGACGATGCGTAGCCGACCTGAGAGGGTGATCGGCCACACTGGGACTGAGACACGGCCCAGACTCCTACGGGAGGCAGCAGTAGGGAATCTTCCACAATGGGCGAAAGCCTGATGGAGCAACGCCGCGTGAGCGAAGAAGGTCTTCGGATCGTAAAGCTCTGTTGTAAGGGAAGAACAAGCGCAGCAGTCACTGGCTGCGCCCTGACGGTACCTTACTAGAAAGCCACGGCTAACTACGTGCCAGCAGCCGCGGTAATACGTAGGTGGCAAGCGTTGTCCGGAATTATTGGGCGTAAAGCGCGCGCAGGCGGTCTCTTAAGTCTGATGTGAAAGCCCCCGGCTCAACCGGGGAGGGTCATTGGAAACTGGGAGACTTGAGTGCAGGAGAGGGAAGCGGAATTCCATGTGTAGCGGTGAAATGCGTAGAGATATGGAGGAACACCAGTGGCGAAGGCGGCTTCCTGGCCTGTAACTGACGCTGAGGCGCGAAAGCGTGGGGAGCAAACAGGATTAGATACCCTGGTAGTCCACGCCGTAAACGATGAGTGCTAGGTGTTAGGGGGTTTCCGCCCCTTAGTGCTGCAGCTAACGCATTAAGCACTCCGCCTGGGGAGTACGGTCGCAAGACTGAAACTCAAAGGAATTGACGGGGGCCCGCACAAGCGGTGGAGCATGTGGTTTAATTCGAAGCAACGCGAAGAACCTTACCAGGTCTTGACATCCCGCTGACCGCCATGGAGACATGGCCTTCCCTTCGGGGACAGCGGTGACAGGTGGTGCATGGTTGTCGTCAGCTCGTGTCGTGAGATGTTGGGTTAAGTCCCGCAACGAGCGCAACCCTTGTCCTTAGTTGCCATCATTCAGTTGGGCACTCTAAGGAGACTGCCGTACAAATACGGAGGAAGGTGGGGATGACGTCAAATCATCATGCCCCTTATGACCTGGGCTACACACGTGCTACAATGGGTGGTACAAAGGGCGGCAAACCCGCGAGGGGGAGCGAATCCCAAAAAGCCACTCTCAGTTCGGATTGCAGGCTGCAACTCGCCTGCATGAAGCCGGAATCGCTAGTAATCGCGGATCAGCATGCCGCGGTGAATACGTTCCCGGGCCTTGTACACACCGCCCGTCACACCACGAGAGTCTGTAACACCCGAAGTCGGTGAGGTAACCCTCCGGGAGCCAGCCGCCGAAGGTGGGACAGATGATTGGGGTGAAGTCGTAACAAGGTAGCCGTATCGGAAGGTGCGGCTGGATCACCTCCTTTCTAAGGATATAAACGGAAAACATTAACGTTTTGGGTTCAGTTTTGAAGGTTCATGCCTTCAATCAAGAGTTTTGTTCTTTGAAAACTGGATAAACGACATTGAAAGCAAGAAATTTACTGTAAAGTTCTTACGCTTTTCTGATAGAAAAGCAAACCATCAAGGGTTACGAGGCGCAAGCAAATCGTAAGCCGTAAGGTTAAGTTAGTAAGGGCGCACGGTGGATGCCTTGGCACTAGGAGCCGATGAAGGACGGGACTAACACCGATATGCTTCGGGGAGCTGTAAGTAAGCTTTGATCCGGAGATTTCCGAATGGGGCAACCCACTGCTCGTAATGGAGCAGTATCTTAACGTGAATTCATAGCGTTAAGAGGGCACACCCAGGGAACTGAAACATCTAAGTACCTGGAGGAGAAGAAAGAAACATCGATTCCCTGAGTAGCGGCGAGCGAAACGGGAACAGCCCAAACCAAGAGGCTTGCCTCTTGGGGTTGTAGGACACTCTATACGGAGTTACAAAAGGATGGGTTAGACGAACCGTTCTGGAAAGGACGGCCGTAGAAGGTAACAGCCCTGTAGTCGAAAATCCATCCTCTCCAGAGTGGATCCTGAGTACGGCGGAACACGTGAAATTCCGTCGGAATCCGGGAGGACCATCTCCCAAGGCTAAATACTCCCTAGTGACCGATAGTGAACCAGTACCGTGAGGGAAAGGTGAAAAGCA
Organism: Ureibacillus sp. FSL W7-1570; assembly: GCF_038593265.1. Taxonomy (GTDB): domain Bacteria; phylum Bacillota; class Bacilli; order Bacillales_A; family Planococcaceae; genus Ureibacillus; species Ureibacillus suwonensis. The sequence goes on along the minus strand of NZ_CP151979.1, from coordinate 774,651 downwards.
CCCCGGGAGGGGAGTGAAAGAGAACCTGAAACCGTGTGCCTACAAGTAGTCAGAGCCCGTTAACGGGTGATGGCGTGCCTTTTGTAGAATGAACCGGCGAGTTACGATTACGTGCAAGGTTAAGTCGAGGAGACGGAGCCGCAGCGAAAGCGAGTCTGAATAGGGCGAAAGAGTACGTGGTCGTAGACCCGAAACCAGGTGATCTACCCATGTCCAGGGTGAAGGTGAGGTAACACTCACTGGAGGCCCGAACCCACGCACGTTGAAAAGTGCGGGGATGAGGTGTGGGTAGCGGAGAAATTCCAATCGAACTTGGAGATAGCTGGTTCTCTCCGAAATAGCTTTAGGGCTAGCCTCGCGTAACGAATACTGGAGGTAGAGCACTGTTTGGACTAGGGGCCCACCTCGGGTTACCGAATTCAGACAAACTCCGAATGCCAGCTATTTAGACGCGGGAGTCAGACTACGAGTGATAAGATCCGTGGTCAAGAGGGAAACAGCCCAGACCACCAGCTAAGGTCCCAAAGTAACCGTTAAGTGGAAAAGGATGTGGCGTTGCTTAGACAACCAGGATGTTGGCTTAGAAGCAGCCATCATTTAAAGAGTGCGTAATAGCTCACTGGTCGAGTGACGCTGCGCCGAAAATGTATCGGGGCTAAACGGTTCACCGAAGCTGTGGATTCGTGCTTCGCACGAGTGGTAGGAGAGCGTTCTAAGTGCGCAGAAGTCAGACCGGAAGGACTGGTGGAGCGCTTAGAAGTGAGAATGCCGGTATGAGTAGCGAAAGATGGGTGAGAATCCCATCCACCGAATGACTAAGGTTTCCTGAGGAAGGCTCGTCCGCTCAGGGTTAGTCGGGACCTAAGCCGAGGCCGAAAGGCGTAGGCGATGGACAACAGGTTGATATTCCTGTACCACCTCCCCGCCGTTTGAGCAATGGGGGGACGCAGGAGGATAGGGAAAGCACGCCGTTGGTCGCGCGTGTCCAAGCCGCAAGGCGGGGAAGTAGGCAAATCCGCTTCCCGTAACGCCAAGCGGTGATGGGGAGCCTCTTTGGAGGCGAAGTTCCTGATTTCACACTGCCAAGAAAAGCCTCTAGCGAGGCGGGAGGTGCCCGTACCGCAAACCGACACAGGTAGTCGAGGAGAGAATCCTAAGGTGAGCGAGAGAACTCTCGTTAAGGAACTCGGCAAAATGACCCCGTAACTTCGGGAGAAGGGGTGCTCATTGGGGTGCAAGCCCCGATGAGCCGCAGTGAATAGGCCCAGGCGACTGTTTATCAAAAACACAGGTCTCTGCAAAACCGCAAGGTGACGTATAGGGGCTGACGCCTGCCCGGTGCTGGAAGGTTAAGAGGAGGAGTTAGCGCAAGCGAAGCTCCGAATTGAAGCCCCAGTAAACGGCGGCCGTAACTATAACGGTCCTAAGGTAGCGAAATTCCTTGTCGGGTAAGTTCCGACCCGCACGAAAGGCGTAACGATCTGGGCACTGTCTCAACGAGAGACTCGGTGAAATTATAGTACCTGTGAAGATGCAGGTTACCCGCGACAGGACGGAAAGACCCCGTGGAGCTTTACTGTAACCTGATATTGAATTTCGGTGCAACTTGTACAGGATAGGTAGGAGCCGTAGAAGGGGGAGCGCCAGCTTCCCTGGAGGCGCCCTTGGGATACTACCCTGGTTGTACTGAAATTCTAACCCGCAAGCCTGATCGGCTTGGGAGACAGTGTCAGGTGGACAGTTTGACTGGGGCGGTCGCCTCCCAAAAGGTAACGGAGGCGCCCAAAGGTTCCCTCAGAATGGTTGGAAATCATTCGCAGAGTGTAAAGGCATAAGGGAGCTTGACTGCGAGACCTACAAGTCGAGCAGGGTCGAAAGACGGGCTTAGTGATCCGGTGGTTCCGCATGGAAGGGCCATCGCTCAACGGATAAAAGCTACCCCGGGGATAACAGGCTTATCTCCCCCAAGAGTCCACATCGACGGGGAGGTTTGGCACCTCGATGTCGGCTCATCGCATCCTGGGGCTGTAGTCGGTCCCAAGGGTTGGGCTGTTCGCCCATTAAAGCGGTACGCGAGCTGGGTTCAGAACGTCGTGAGACAGTTCGGTCCCTATCCGTCGTGGGCGCAGGAAATTTGAGAGGAGCTGTCCTTAGTACGAGAGGACCGGGATGGACACACCGCTGGTGTACCAGTTGTCTTGCCAAAGGCACAGCTGGGTAGCTATGTGTGGACGGGATAAGTGCTGAAAGCATCTAAGCATGAAGCCCCCCTCAAGATGAGATTTCCCATTGCATAAGCAAGTAAGATCCCTCAAAGACGATGAGGTAGATAGGTCCGAGGTGGAAGCACGGTGACGTGTGGAGCTGACGGATACTAATCGATCGAGGACTTAACCAAAAGAAAAGCTTTCAATGCCGTTATCCAGTTTTGAGAGAACAACCTCTCAACTAAATATGGTGAAGTGACGATGGCAAAGAGGTCACACCCGTTCCCATACCGAACACGGAAGTTAAGCTCTTTAGCGCCGATGGTAGTTGGGGGCTTCCCCCTGCGAGAGTAGGACGTCGCTTCGCAAAAAAGCACCACTTTAGCAGTGGTGTTTTTTTATTGCCCAAAATTAAGCCCCCAACTACCAAAGACCGGAGGTCAGCTCGGCGCGATACAGAAGCAGGAACCAAAAAGTGAAGCGGCAAACCGATTAGAAGCAGACGAGAAGCACGGGGACCAAGAAGATCAAGGAAGCGAGGAACCGGAGCGCAAGCGTCGGGTACGTGAGCATCGGACCGCCGAAGCTGACGAGAGTAGCCGGTCAACGTACTTCGGAGTTCGCGCCGATGGTAGTTGGGGGGCCGTCTGCGAGAGTAGGATGTCTCTAAAGTATTTTTCATATTGAAATTCCACACAGACAAAGACAGAAAAGTCTATTTTTAACAGGAAGATGAATTTAATTCATACAAATAGCTGGTATTTGGTAGATACAAGAAAATCACAAAACGGATTAATCGAGTCCTATAAACACCAGATCACCAAAGCTGACGAGAGTAGCCGGTCAACGTGCTTCGGAGTTCGCGCCGATGGTAGTTGGGGGTCCCTCCGCGAGAGTAGGACGTCGTTAATATTTTTTCATATTGAAATTCCACATAGACAAAGACAGAAAGTCTATTTTTAACAGGAAGATGAATTTAATTCACACAAATAGTTGGTATATGGTGGATACAAGAAAATCACAAAACGGATTAATCGAGTCCCATAAACACCAGACTACCAAAGCTGACGAGAGTAGCCGGTCAACGTGCTTCGGAGTTCGCGCCGATGGTAGTTGGGGGGCCCTCCGCGAGAGTAGGACATCGTTAATGGCTTTTTCATGTTGATATTTAATTTCCATACTGATAAAGACCGAAAGTCTATTCATTTCTTGATAAGGAGACAGAAATCGATTTTATTCAATATTGATATTTTGAGGATACAAAAGTTTTTCTATGTCTTATTAATTAAAACTAAAATTCCTTACATCCGAAGACAGAAAGTCTTTCTTGATAACAATAGAATATTTAGAAGATATATAATCTTTAAATCTGCCCTCCCTTTTTGGCAAAGCTTATATCAATTGGATTATGATTTTTCCAAAGAAAAATAATATAACCCCAAAATATATTCCCTAAATCCCCAAGATGAAATAAAATAAGTATCAGGTTTTGTAAAGGAAGCACTATTAATTTTAAGAAGGCTTGAAATGCCCGTAAATTTTTGCAAAATATCCAAACCGTTCAACTAATACTGAGGTGGAAATGCTTCAATTGGCGAAACCTTGCTAAGATTTAGATGTTCCTGTTTATGAGGCAATGAAGCAAGGTAAAATAGAAATATAAAAAATACATAGGAGAGAGAATATGATTTCATTAATCGTAGCCCACGACAACAATCGAGTAATCGGTTATAAAAATCAGATGCCATGGCATTTGCCAGGAGATTTAAAATATTTCAAGGAAACGACGATGGGAAAACCCCTCATCATGGGCAGAAAAACCTTCGAATCCATTGGACGTCCTCTGCCTGGGAGAAGAAATATCGTCATCACCAAAAACAAAGATTACCATCATGAAGGGATTGAAGTGGCATCCAGTTTCGAGGAAGCCTTGAAACTGGCAGGCGATGCCGAAGAAATTATGGTGATTGGTGGCGAACAAATATTTAAATTGGCGCTTCCGATGGCTGACCGGTTATATATCACGCATATCGACCATGCATTTGAAGGGGACACATACTTCCCGGAATACGGGGAGGAATGGAAAGCGGTGTCAGCCAGCGAAGTTTATAAGGGAACAGAAGGATTTACGTATCAATACGTCGTTTATGAGAGAAAAAGTTAATTTTAAAATGTCTTTGGATAAGCAATGTTAGTTCATTTTCTACTGGAACTCTATCAATCATCCGTCCAAAAAAATACGCCCATCGGCCAACTGGAATAAAATTATTTTCCGGTTGGCCGTTTTTTTTTATTTTGTAAGTAAAAAATTCTTTATTATAACGACAAAAATAAGGTAATATGTATAAAAGAGAAAATAATGCATTGAACGCATTAAAATTTTCACCTTTCGAGATAGCGTATTGAAATGTTAAAATCTATTTTTTCGATGAAACATTAGTATAAAAATAGTTTTTCCCACATATAAAAGAATGGATACGCTATTTGCTTGAAAGGAAAAGGAGGCGTTGCAGCATGTCAAAGGTATTTACATCCTTCGATGAAGCCATTGCAGAATTGAAGGATGGGGATACGATCATCGTCGGCGGTTTCGGATTATGCGGTATCCCTGAAAAAGCGATCGATGCGATTTTGCGAAAAGGGACAAAAAATTTAACGGTTGTCAGCAACAACTGCGGCGTAGATGATTGGGGATTAGGCTTGCTACTAGCCAACAAACAGATTTCAAAAATCATCGCATCCTATGTAGGTGAGAACAAAACTTTTGAACAGCAGTTTTTAAATGGTGAAATCGAGGTCGAACTGACACCTCAAGGAACGCTCGCTGAGAGAATCCGGGCAGGCGGCGCAGGAATTCCGGCATTCTATACGGCAACCGGTGTCGGAACGCCAATTGCGGAAGGAAAGCCGACAAAAGTATTCGATGGGAAAACATACATTGAGGAAAGGGCCATCGTTGGCGATTTCGCTTTTGTAAAGGCATGGAAAGGCGATAAATTAGGAAACCTCGTTTATCGAAAAACGGCAAGAAACTTTAATCCGTTGGCTGCGATGGCAGGAAAAATCACCATTGCCGAAGTGGAAGAGCTGGTTGAAGTGGGTGAATTGGATCCGGATCAAATCCATACGCCAAGCATCTACGTTCAACGCATCCTGGTTGGCGATCATTACGAAAAACGGATCGAGAGAAAGACGACGCGCATAAGAGAGGAGGTTCAACAAGGATGACGCTCACGACCAGAGAGAAAATCGTCAAGCGGGCCGTAAAGGAAATCAAAGACGGCATGTATGTCAATTTGGGAATCGGCATGCCAACGCTCGTTGCCAATGAAATCCCAAAAAATTATCAAGTGTTGTTGCAGTCCGAAAACGGGTTGCTGGGAATCGGGCCATATCCGACGGAAGAAGAAGTGGATGCGGATTTGATCAATGCCGGCAAAGAGACGGTAACGGCAGTGAAAGGAGCCGTATTTTTTGACAGTGCAGAATCCTTTGCCATGATTCGTGGAGGACATATCGATTTGGCCATTTTAGGCGGAATGGAAGTTTCTGAAAAAGGCGATTTGGCCAACTGGATGATCCCGGGAAAAATGGTCAAAGGCATGGGTGGCGCGATGGATTTGGTTCAAGGAGCGAAACGCGTCGTTGTCATTATGGAGCATTTATCGAAAAAAGGGGAGCCGAAAGTTCGGAAAGAGTGCACGTTGCCTCTGACAGGACAGGGCGTGGTTGACCGCTTGATCACAGAATTGGCTGTGTTTGATTTTACAGAAGATGGAATGGTCTTAATAGAAAAATCAAAGGATATCACATTGGAAGAATTAAAAAGCAAAACAGAAGCGGATTATAGCATTTCGCCGAATTTAATAGAATGGTAAAAATTTCATACTCAAAAATTATTTGATTTATGTCATAAAATGCTAGAAAAATAAATATATTTCTACTAACGTCCAATTATGTTTAATGCGTGATACCGAAAGGCGGTAAAAAATGAAAAAACCATTGAAAGAACGGATCCTGGAAACATCGCTGCACTTATTTCAGCAACATGGTTATCACGGAGTCACCGTCGACAAAATCGTGTCGGAAGCAGGCACGTCCAAAGGCGGTTTTTATCACAATTACAAATCCAAAGATGAACTTTTATATGAAATCCATGATGTCTTTATATCCTATGTGATTGAAAAAGCGGAACATTCCTACGCTGAAAATCAAACGCCCATCTCAAGACTTGCGGCAATTTTGCACTCATTCATCAAGGTGTTCGACATGTATAAGCCCTACATCACCGTATTTTATGAAGAAAGCAACTATTTGAATGATGAATTTAAGCAAATCATCAACGAGAAAAGGGACCGCTACCGGAAATTGCTTGAAAAGGTCATCGCCGAAGGGCAGGAAAGCGGCGACTTCCGCAAAGAATTGCCGACCAACATTGTTACGATGGCGATGATTGGAATGGTCAATTGGACATACAAATGGTTCAAGCAGGACGGTCCGCTGACAATGGAAGAAATTACAGCCATTTTCAAAGATATGATTATTCGCTCCATCGTGACAGAGCAAGGTTTACAAGAGGCGGAACAATTGGGGCAGTTACTGGCACCTGTTGGTCAAAAACAAACCGACTAGTCGGTTTTTATGATAGGGGGAAATGTTCATGAATTTTGAACTAACAAAGGAACAATTGATGATTCAAGAAATGGTAAGAGATTTTGCAGAACAGGAAATTAAACCTTATGCAAGAGAACATGATGAAAACTCCACATTCCCAATCGAAACGTTCAAAAAAATGGGGGAGCTTGGACTTCTGGGGATTCCGTTTCCTGAAGAATACGGAGGTTCAGGTGGAGATACGATTTCCTATGTCATTGCCGTCGAAGAAATCGGAAAAGCCTGTGGCGGCACTGGGCTCAGCTATGCAGCGGCCATCAGTTTGGGCGCTTCACCAATCTATTATTTCGGAACAGAGGAGCAAAAACAAAAATGGCTCGTTCCGATGGCCAAAGGAGAAGCTCTCGGTTCATTCGGGTTGACAGAGCCGAATGCAGGTTCAGACGCCGGTGGAACAAGAACAAAAGCTGAACTGGTGGGCGATGAATACATCATCAACGGCGAAAAATGTTTCATTACAAATGCCGGATACGCAAGACAAGTGATTGTAACCGCGGTTACCGGAGAAAGGGAAGACGGAAAGAAAATCATCACGTCCTTCATCGTTCCGACTGATGCTGAAGGGGTAACCATCCGTTGCGATTACGACAAAATGGGGGTACGTGCTTCCAACACTTGTGAAATTGTTTTGGAAAATGTCCGCGTGCCAAAAGAAAATGTATTGGGCGACCCGAAACGTGGATACAGCCAGTTCCTGAAAACGTTGGACGGCGGACGGATTTCCATCGCCGCCTTATCGGTAGGGATTGCGCAAGCCGCTTATGAAAAAGCGTTGAAATATGCAAAAGAAAGATATCAGTTTGGACAACCGATTTCCAAATTCCAGGCTATTCAGTTCAAATTGGCTGATATGGCCATGGAAATAGAATTGGCCCGCAACATGGTATATAAAGCTGCGTGGCTGAAAGACAACAATAAACCTTTCGGAAAGGAGGCGGCATTTGCGAAACTTTTCGCATCGGAAATGGGCTTCAGAGTATGTAATCAGGCCATTCAAATTCATGGCGGTTACGGTTACATGAAAGAGTACGATGTGGAAAGACATTTACGGGACATCAAACTGATGGAAATTGGTGAAGGTACTTCCGAAGTTCAACGCCTTGTGATTTCAAGATTAATTGGGTGCTAATAAGGATATAAAGGAGGAATGGAATGGCTGATCTCGTTTATAAAACTATCGGTCAATTATTGGAGGAGCAAGCGGAAAAATATCCAAACAAGGAAGCGGTAGTCTATTCCGACCGCAATTTGAGGCTGACATACCAGGAATTTAATGCGTGGTCCGATCAAGTGGCGAAAGCATTGATGGCTCTTGGCATCCAAAAGGGAGACCATATCGCCGTTTGGACAACGAATGTGCCTGAATGGGTGGCACTTCAATTTGCCACTGGAAAAATGGGGGCACCGCTCGTGACAGTGAATACGAACTACCGTACTGCGGAATTGGAATATTTATTGAAACAATCCGATTCCCAAACACTGATCCTGATTGAACAATACAAAGACCATCGCTTCATCGATACAGTATACGAAATCTGCCCAGAGTTAAAAACATGTAAACCTGGCGAACTGAAATCAAAACGTTTGCCGATGTTAAAAAATGTCATCATTATCAGCGAAAAACAATTCGATGGCGTTTACAACTGGAATGATGTCATTAAATTGGCGGAACAAGTATCGGATGAAGAATTGGATAAAAGAAAAGCTGCACTTCATTATGATGATGTCATCAACTTGCAGTACACTTCCGGAACAACAGGCTTTCCGAAAGGCGTCATGTTGACACACTACAACATCGTCAACAATGCTATCAACATTGCCGAATGCATGAAATTGACGCATGAAGACCGCCTATGCATCCCTGTTCCATTCTTCCACTGTTTCGGATGTGTGATTGGTACGATGGCCATCGTTTCTGCCGGCGGTACAATGGTACCGATTCAGGAATACAACCCGGTGGAAGTATTAAAAACGGTGGAAAAAGAAAAATGTACAGCTCTTCATGGCGTACCGACCATGTTCATCAGCGAATTGAACTTGCCGAATTTTGATGAATTCGATTTATCCACTTTGCGTACCGGAGTCATGGCCGGTTCCAACTGTCCGGAAGAGCTCATGAAATCCGTCATCCAAAAAATGAATATGAAAGATATTACGATTTGCTACGGACAGACGGAATCTTCCCCGGTGATTACGCAAACGCGCACAGATGATCCGTTTGAGTTGAAAGTGGGATCTGTTGGCCGCGCTTTGCCGAACGTGGAAGTGAAAATCATCGATCCGACAACAGGAAAAGAAGTGCCGCCAAATACACAAGGCGAACTTTGCACGCGTGGTTACCACGTGATGAAAGGATATTATAAAAATCCGGAAGCGACAAGCGAAGCCATTGATGAAGACAATTGGCTGCACACCGGAGATTTGGCCACGATGGATGAAAACGGCTATGTCCGTATTACAGGCCGCCTGAAAGATATGATCATCCGTGGAGGGGAAAACATTTATCCGCGGGAGATCGAGGAATTCCTATATAAAAATCCAAAAATCTATGATGTGCAGATAGTTGGCGTGCCTGATGAAAAATACGGGGAAGAAGTGGCTGCTTTCATCATCTTGAAACAAGGCGAAACGGCAACCGCCGAAGAAATTCGCGAGTTCTGCGAAGGGAAGATTTCAAAACACAAAATCCCGAGATATATCTTCTTTGTGGATCAATATCCAATGACAGCATCCGGTAAAATTCAGAAGTTCAAATTGAGGGAGCAATTCACTGCAAAACTGGTTCATTGATGAAAGCAATCGGCGTTCTTTCGAGCGATTGCAAAACTTGTACAAAAAAAGCACTAAACGGTATGGGAAGGAGTAGTATGCCGATGTTTAAGAAAATTTTAATCGCAAACCGCGGAGAAATTGCTAGAAGAGTGATTCGTACCTGCAAAAAATTGAACATTCAAACGGTTGCAGTGTATTCGGAGGCGGACCGGGATGCCATTTTCGTAAGAGAAGCGGATGAAGCCTATGAAATCGGTAAACCTCCCGTTGCCTTAAGCTACTTAAATATTGAGAAAATCATAGAAGTGGCGAAAAAGGCGAATGTTGATGCCATTCATCCAGGCTACGGCTTGCTTTCTGAAAATCCGAATTTTGCCAAACGCTGCGAGGAAGAGGGCATTGTCTTCATTGGACCAAAACATGAAGTCATTGCCGCAATGGGAAGCAAGCTGGAAGCGAGAATCAAGATGAAGGAAGCGGGAGTGCCGATCATCGAGGGCGTCAATGTGGCAATCGAAAGCGTGGAAGAAGCGATCAAAGTGGCAGAGGAAATCGGTTATCCGTTAATGTTGAAAGCTTCTAGCGGCGGCGGTGGCATCGGCATGCAGCGAATCCATAACCAGGAAGAACTTGCAAAAGCCTTTGAGGGCAATAAAAAGCGGGCACAATCCTACTTTGGCGACGGAACGATGTATATCGAAAAATACATCGAAAATCCGCACCATGTGGAAGTTCAAATTATAGCCGATGTTCATGGGAACGTCGTGCCGCTTTTTGAACGGGAATGTTCCATCCAGCGTCGCAATCAAAAAGTCATTGAAGAAGCCCCGTCCCCAACCCTTTCTGAAACGACTCGTGAAAAGATGCTGGAGGCGGCCGTTCGGGCGGCACAATATATCGGCTATACCAATGCAGGAACCATTGAGTTTCTGGTGGATGAGAAAGAGAATTTCTATTTCTTGGAAATGAATACCCGCTTGCAAGTGGAGCACCCGGTGACGGAAGAAATCACCGGCGTGGATCTGGTTGAACAGCAAATCCGCATTGCCCAAGGACTTCCGTTAGAAATTTCCCGCGATTCTTTACAAATCAAAGGGCATGCGATTGAAGCGCGAATCTATGCGGAAGATCCGGTTACATTTTATCCTTCTCCAGGAGCGATTTCGGTTTTGGAATTGCCTGAAGGGGAAGGCATCCGCAATGACTGCGCCGTCGAGTCAGGTTCCAATGTGACCCCGTTCTATGATCCGATGATTGGAAAGCTGATTTGCTACGGCGAAACGCGGGAACAGGCATGCAAACGTTTAGTGAAGGCATTAAAACAGTACAAAGTGGAAGGAATCAAAACCAATATTCCGATGTTATTAAAAATTGCCAGCCACAAAGAATTTATTAAAGGCAATATTACAACAAGTTTTGTAGATGAATATTATTTACCCGAAGTCCAAGTGACAAAGTAATGGAAATGAAGCAATTTGAAGTGGAAAGAGAATAGGGGCGTTTGGGACGCAGGGTGTGGATTTGGTAGTGCCTTATGCGGGATGTGCACGAGCGGTGGTGTTATCCGAGCGAATGAAGGTGCTATCCGCACGAAAAGGATGGCCATCCGCACAAAACAAGGTGGCAAACGCACAAAAAAGATGGCCATCCGCACAAAACAAGGTGGCAAACGCACAAAAAGGATGGCCATCTGCACAAAACAAGGTGGCAAACGCACAAAAAGGATGGCCATCCGCACAAAACAAGGTGGCAAACGCACAAAAAAGATGGCCATCCGCACAAAACAAGGTGGCAAACGCACAAAAAGGATGGCCATCCGCACAAAACAAGGTGGCAAACGCACAAAAAAGATGGCCATCCGCACAAAACAAGGTGGCAAACGCACAAAAAGGATGGCCATCTGCACAAAACAAGGTGGCAAACGCACAAAAAGGATGGCCATCCGCACAAAACAAGGTGGCAAACGCACAAAAAGGATGGCCATCCGCACAAAACAAGGTGGCAAACGCACAAAAAAGATGGCCATCCGCACAAAACAAGGTGGCAAACGCACAAAAAAGATGGCTATCCGCACAAAACAAGGTGGCAAACGCACAAAAAAGATGGCCATCCGCACAAAACGAGGATGTATCCGCACCAAATGGATACTTATCCGCACAAAACGGGCAAACATCCGCACCAATTGAACAAACAGCCCAACACCCACATCCATCAACGCCCTATCCCTTTCCCTAAAGAATAGAAAAATTGGAGGTTGATGATAATGGCAACATTAGTAAAAGCAAATATGGCAGGAACAGTTTGGAAAATCGTCGTATCAGAAGGTGAACAAGTACAAGAAGGACAAGATGTTGTAATCTTGGAATCCATGAAAATGGAAATTCCGATTGCAGCGGAAGCAAATGGGGTTGTGAAGAAAATCTTTGTGCAAGAAGGCGATTTTATCAACGTGGATGATGACATTTTAGAAATCGAATAGGGGGAAAAGGATGAAGCTTCCGACAAAAGTGACGATCAAAGAAGTCGGGCCAAGGGATGGTTTGCAAAACGAGCCCAATTTTATTGAAACAAAGGAAAAAGTGGATTGGATCAACCGGCTGAGCAAAACCGGTTTATCCTATATCGAAGTATCCTCCTTCGTTCATCCGAAGTGGATTCCCCAATTGGCAGACAGCGAAGAAGTTCTAAAGTCCATCAAAAGAGAAGCGGGTGTGACTTATGCGGCGCTGGTGCCGAATATTCGCGGCCTTGAACGGGCATTCAACTGCCATGTGGATGAAATCAGCGTTTTCATGTCCGCCAGCGAAGGGCATAACAAAAGCAATATCAATAAATCGATTGATGAAACTTTCCCTGTATTAAAAGAGGTCGTGGATGAGGCGAAAAAGGCGGATCTAAAAGTACGGGGTTACGTATCGACGGTGATTGCCTGCCCGTATGATGGGCCGGTTGCACCGGAGCAGGTGTTGAAAGTCGTTGATCGATTGGCGGAAATGGGCGTTTATGAAATTTCTTTGGGCGACACGATCGGCGTCGGCGTACCTACCCAAGTGGAAAGCTTATTGGAAACTTTATTGAAGCATTTCCCGCCTCAACTCTTTGCCATGCACTTTCATGACACGAGAGGAACAGCCCTTGCCAATGTGGTGAAATCGTTGGAGATGGGCATCACCACTTTCGACAGTTCGACGGGTGGTCTTGGAGGGTGTCCGTATGCCAAAGGAGCGAGCGGCAATGTGGCTACGGAAGATTTGAACTATCTGCTCACCGCAATGAACATTGAAACCGGCGTAAATCCGGAAGCGCTGATTGATTCGGCTTTCTTTATCGAAGAAAAAATCGGCAAGAAACTCATTTCGAAACAATTGGAAATTGCCAGAAACGAAAGGAGCGCAAACGTTGACAACGCTCGTACAGTTTAACGAAATCGAAAAAGGAATCGGTTTGATCACACTGAACCGTCCGGAAGCGGCCAATGCAATGTCCCTTCAACTATTGAAGGAACTGAATGAAACTTTGGTTGCCATCTCCAAAAACCGGGAAATCCGTGTGGTGTTGATCACAGGCAGCGGTGAAAAAGCGTTCTGCGCCGGTGCAGACTTGAAAGAACGGAAAACCATGAATGAACAGCAAGTGAGGGAAACGGTCAAACTCATCGGCAGCACCGTCAATCAGGTGGAAGCTCTTCCGCAACCGGTTATCGCTGTCATGAATGGCGTCGCTTTTGGCGGAGGACTCGAACTCGCGTTAGCTTGCGATCTTCGCATTGCCAGCAGTGAAGCCAAAATGGGACTGACGGAAGTTTCCCTCGGCATCATTCCTGGTGCAGGTGGAACGCAGCGTTTGCCTCGCATCATCGGGGTCGGAAAAGCGAAAGAGCTTATATACACGGCACGAAGAATTTCCGCGAATGAAGCCCTTGAAATCGGCTTGATCAATTCGGTGTACGACAAGGAAATTTTGCTTGAGAAAGCGACGGAACTCGCTTTGGAAATTGCCAAAAACGCACCGTTATCATTGATTCAGGCAAAGGTGGCCATCAACAAAGGCATCGAGGTGGATTTGACAACCGGTCTTAAAATTGAAGAGCTTGCCTACAATGAGCTTTTGCATACGGAAGACCGGTTGGAAGGTTTGGTGGCGTTCCAGGAAAAACGACAACCACAATATCAAGGAAGATAGCCGCGACACATCACAAATCAAAGGAGGATTCATCCATGAGTGATACGGTTACAAAAAAGGCTCACGCAGATTTAATAGAAGAAATCAAAAAAGGTGGCCATGAAAAGTACCATCAAAAAAATAAAGAACAAGGAAAACTGTTCGTACGCAACCGTTTAAAGCTGCTTCTTGATGAAGATGTGCAAATCGAAGACGGCCTATTCGCCAACTGTGTGGCTGGCGACTTGCCTGCGGACGGCGTGGTGACAGGGATTGGAAAAATCAATGGCCAAACGGTATGCTTTATGGCCAATGATTCCACGGTAAAAGCCGGATCCTGGGGGAAAAGAACCGTAGAAAAAATCTTGCGCATTCAAGAAACGGCCGAAAAACTGGCTTGCCCGATCATTTACCTGGTGGATTCTGCCGGTGCCCGCATTACGGACCAAGTGGAAATGTTCCCGGGACGCCGTGGAGCTGGCCGCATTTTCTATAATCAGGTGAAACTTTCAGGAAAAGTGCCGCAAGTTTGCTTGTTGTTCGGGCCTTCTGCAGCGGGTGGTGCCTACATACCGGCTTTCTGTGATGTGGTCATCATGGTGGAAGGAAATGCATCCATGTATTTAGGTTCACCGAGAATGGCGGAGATGGTGATCGGAGAAAAAGTGGATCTGGAAACAATGGGTGGAGCAAAAATGCACTGCTCCGTATCCGGCTGCGGCGACGTGCTTGCCAAAACGGAAGAAGAAGCCATTGAATACGCAAGAAAATATTTGAGCTATTTCCCGAATAATTACCGGGAAAAGCCTCCGGTGGAAGCGCCAAAACTGCCTGCGAACTTTGAAAAAACGATTGAGGAAATCATTCCAAAAAATCAAAACGTGCCATTCAATATGTATGATTTGATCGATCGAATCATTGATGAAGGTTCCTTCTGTGAAGTGAAAAAACTGTTTGCGGCGGAACTCATTACCGGCTTTGCCCGGATTGATGGACAAGCGGTCGGAATCATTGCGAACCAGCCAAGGGTGAAAGGCGGCGTGCTGTTCCACGATTCTGCCGATAAAGCCGCAAAATTCATCAATCTTTGCGATGCTTTCCATATTCCGTTAGTGTTCTTGGCAGACGTTCCAGGGTTCATGATCGGAACTCAAGTGGAAAGACAAGGCATCATCCGCCATGGTGCAAAAATGATTTTTGCCATGAGCGAAGCAACCGTGCCGAAAATTACGGTGATTGTGAGAAAGGCCTATGGAGCCGGGCTTTATGCAATGGCAGGCCCTGCATTCGAGCCGGATTGCGTAATTGCGTTGACAACGGCACAAATCGCCGTAATGGGACCTGAAGCGGCAGTGAATGCGGTTTACGCAAATAAAATTGCCCAGCTTCCAAAAGAGGAGCAGCAGGCCTTCATCGAGCAAAAACGCCAAGAATACCGGGAAGAAATCGATATTTATAAGTTGGCTTCCGAATTGATTGTCGATGATGTCATCGAGCCGAACGATTTGCGTCAAGTGTTGACGGCAAGACTGCATGCTTATGCTTCCAAATATCTTGTATTCTCGGAACGGAAACATGGCGTAAGTCCGGTATAATTGCACGAAAACAGAGCGGGAAGTGTACGCTCTGTTTTCTTTTTGGAAAATCGAAGGATATGAAATTTTTCGTTCGGCGATTAAATTTCGAATTTCGGCGATTAACGGCCACAGCAAGTGCCCCTTTTTCTCGTGCAGGCGATTAAGTTCACAACTTCGGCGAATATTTTTCCAAAAGGGGCGATTATTCCATCAGCTTGGCGATAATCGCCCTCAGCAATTGCACTTTTTCTCCACTGGCGGTCATCTTTCCGGAGTGGCGATAAGTTCCATTCCACTGGCCATTAATCAATGCCTCATGCCGCCAATGATCCAAAAATTACAAATACACCGCCACACAATACACCATGCAAACACAACCCGCAATCACAAATAAATGCCATATCGCGTGATTATATGGAAGCTTTCTCCATGCATAGAATATAGAACCGATTGTGAAAAACAATCCGCCGGCAAGCAAGACACAAAACCCTTCCAAATGGATGAATGCAAAAAGCGGTTTAACCGCAAAGATGATCAGCCAGCCCATCACCAGATACAACAATAAGGAAAATGCTTCAAACCGGTGAATAAATAAGCTTTTAAATACGATCCCGAAGATGGCGATCCCCCAAATGATGCACAGGAGAACGAGTCCGAGGGTTCCGCCGATGGCTATCAATAGAAACGGCGTATAGGTTCCTGCGATTAATACATAAATGGATGAATGATCGAGAATGGAGAAAAACTTTTTATATTTTTCGGGCATGCTATGTAATAAAGTGGACATGCAAAACAAAATAATTAATGAAGAACCAAAGATGGAAAAGGAGACAATTTCGATGGCGCTTCCCGAATGGGCGGCCAACAGAATTAACATCACACAGGCAGGAATACTGAAGAGAAATCCGATTCCGTGGGTGATGGCATTCCAACATTCTTCTTTCCAGTTTTTATAATCGAATGCTTCGATGTTGTTCATTTCATCAACCTCCTAATGACTATAACGATATACCAATACTTGCAGCGGCAACACTATCATTTGTCATATATTTGAAATTGTGTTGAAAGTGATGACAGTTGTCATCTTTACAACCATAAAAACCATTTATATAATGATTCAAATTAAGCAAGAGGAAGTGTATCAGTGGGAAAGATTCATATCGTCACGGATTCTTCATGCGACATCTCAATGGAAGAAGCGGCAAGAAAAAATATTCATATCGTGCCACTCTCTTTGCACATTGACGGGAAGACCTATGTCGATGGGGTGGATATTTCTCCGGAGCCTTTCTTGGATATGATGGATCAGGCAAAGGAATTGCCGAAGAGTTCCCAGCCGGCACCTGGCCGATTTCAAGAGGTGTATGAACAATTGGGGAACGTTGGGGGTGAAATCATTTCCATTCATGTGGCCGGGAAATTAAGCGGCACATTGCAATCCGCCCGCCAAGGAGCAGAGATGGCAAATGCCAATGTAACGGTGTTTGACTCCCGGTTCATTTCCACCGCTATGGCGATTCAAGTCCGGGAAGCCGCCCGTTTGAGGGATGCCGGAGCATCTGTCAATGAAATCATCAAGCGGTTGGAACTTGTCCGGGCCAACACAAAAATGTATATTTACTTGGAGACGTTAAAAAATCTTCTCAAAGGCGGACGGATAGGGAAGGGGAGGGCGCTTCTCGGTTCCCTATTGAACATCAAACCCATTGCGGTTTTGGAAGAAGGCGAGTATTTGCCCGTTTCCAAGATGAGAAGTTATGGCCAAGTGGTTAAATATATGTACAAAGAGTTTACAAAACATACTTCCGGGAAAACGGTCAAAGCGGTTTCTATTTCCCATGCCGGTGGAATGGACAATGTCGGAACTCCGTTGAAACATTTGATTGAACAGTCAGGATTTGATAATATTGAAGTCACATTCACTTCGCCCATCATCAGCACCCATGCAGGACGGGGCGCCATTGCTTTGGTGTTCTTTGCGGAATAACCGGCCAAAGAGCACTGCCCAAAGTGTCGATTCCCATTTTCGGAGGGATGGACACTTTTCTTTTTTCTCGGAAGCGTTTTAATTTATTTAATTTATTCCAAAATTTATAATAAGTTTAAAAAAGCAATCATATTTTATAGAGTTTGGTGCATAAAAAAAGATAATGTTAATAGAAATCTTTTTTGCCCATTGATAGGAGTGTCATAGAATGAATGTTTGGAAAGTCGCCTTTTTCACATTATCCGGCGCGATCGTCTTATTGTTGGCTTTACTCATTTACTGGGCGACTTCGCCAGTGAAAACGGCCGTTCCTTCTGCGGAAGAACCGGAAGCCAAGGAAACGGATAGTGTCCTGTATGTGGAGACGACAGCGGATGATTTTGAAAAATTGGCGATAAAATATATCAAACGAGAATTAAAAAATTCCGCTTTGCCGGTGGAAATCGAGGTTAATGATTCAATTCAGATATCCAGTGAAATTGTCGCATTTGGATACAATGTTCCTGTTTTGATGAAATTCAATCCCGTTGTGAATGAACATGGGAATATCCATTTGGTCCAATCGGAAGTGAATGTAGGAAGTTTAAATCTGCCTCCTTCGATGGTATTGAAATTATTGGATCAGGCAGTCCAATTTCCTGAATGGATGGTTATCAGACCCGATGCCAAAGAAATCTTTGTCGATCTGTCCAATTTAACCCTTTCTTCCGGTGCAAAGGTAAAAGCGAAAGAGATTGACTTGAAAAATAATCAAATTCAATTGGAAATCGTAATACCAAATCAATAGGAGTGAGTATGATGTCAAAAGAACTTGCTACATTTGCTGGCGGGTGTTTTTGGTGTATGGTCAAGCCTTTTGATCGTCTTGAAGGGATTGAAAAAGTCGTTTCAGGTTATACAGGTGGACATGTGGAAAACCCTACATATCAACAAGTTTGTTCCGGTACAACCGGGCATGTGGAAGCGGTGCAAATCACTTTCGATCCGGAAGTCATTCCTTATGAACAACTGGTGGAGATATACTGGAAATTGATTGATCCGACTGATCCGGGCGGCCAATTCCATGATCGGGGAGAGTCTTATCAAACAGCCATTTTTTATCATAATGAAGAGCAAAAAAACATTGCCGAACAATACAAAAAATGGTTGGAAGAA
The DNA here is from genome assembly GCF_038593265.1 of Ureibacillus sp. FSL W7-1570. Lineage (GTDB taxonomy): Bacteria > Bacillota > Bacilli > Bacillales_A > Planococcaceae > Ureibacillus > Ureibacillus suwonensis. Next base: position 756,118 of record NZ_CP151979.1, on the reverse strand, counting down.
TCGGGGAAATTCGACAAACCGATAGCGGTAAAAATTTTGCCCGCAAAACCCTTTTATCCTGCGGAAGAGTTTCATCAGGATTTTTATAAGAAAAAACCGCTCGATTATGAACGATATTTTGTTGGATCAGGGAGAGCGCAATTTATCAAGCAGCATTGGGGGGATTTATATGAATAAAGAGGAACGTTTGAAACAGTTGACGCCGATGCAATATTATGTGACGCAGCAAAATGGCACAGAACCCCCATATCAGAATGAATATGACCAGCATTTTGAAGAAGGGATTTATGTGGATATCGTTTCCGGAAAGCCGCTGTTCAGCTCAAAGGACAAATTTGATGCGGGATGCGGCTGGCCGAGCTTTGCAAAACCCATCGATCCGGATGAAATTGTCGAAAAATTGGATACATCTTACGGCATGCGCCGCATTGAAGTCCGCAGCAAAACGGCGGACTCCCATCTGGGCCATGTATTTCCGGATGGACCGCGGGCGTTGGGGGGGCTCCGTTATTGCATCAATTCCGCCTCGTTGCGGTTTATTCCTAAGGAAAAATTGGAAGAAGAAGGCTATGGTGAATATTTAAAGCTGTTTGAAAATGATAAAGAATGAAAAAAAAAGATGATCCGCAAAGTGTATCGGATCATCTTTTCATTTTGAATCAAGGATGATCGATTGTATTTTTATACATCGTTCTTCCCGCTCTCACTTTATCAACGATCACATTCACATTGACGGAATCTTCGGTCAATGGAATGACGCCGTTTTTTTGGAGTTTTTTCCAAACGCCCACATGTTTCCGGTAAAGAACTTCTGAAAGGCGGTAAACATCGCTGTTTTTTTCCAATCCCAACTTATAAGTTTCCAATACTTCTTTTTCGATTCCTTTTTTAACCGCTTGCCGGATCGCATTCTCCGATACGTTCACATCAAAACTGTTCACTATGGTGCTCACTGAAATGTTGATGTCGAACTTGACGTTAGTTCCATCCACTTTCGGAACGATTTTCACTTTTTTATTTTTATTCGAAAAGGTAAAGTCGCTTCCATCTATTTTTGTTGACAAATAATTGGTGATGGATTCGTTTGTTATCCATTGCAGCCCATTGGCAGCATCCTTTTTTAAATACCCTTTGAAACCTGTTGGGGTGACAAGGGCTACCCCTTCAATATTATAAGATGCATCAACCCCTCTTTCCGTATGCCAGTTTTCTTTTTCCGTCACATACGGCATCAGGACAATATGGCTTGGTTCATTTAATTGGATAATTAATTTCCGGACATTGATCGGTTCGATGAAAGAATCCTGTTCATATGAATTTAAAGGGTTGGCCAATTTCGTCAGCGTGATGGCTTTTCGTAAAATAGGGGTTTCAATAAAGATTTGTTCCAATGGCTCATCCGTTGCGTAAACCCATGTTTGATAGCGGGTATTGATATATCTTGTAAACGAATTGAGGACTTCATTCAAATGCGCTTCTTTCAGTAACTCTTCACTAAAAATCAAGAAAGTCAAATGACCGAAAAACAATTTCTCATCAACGCTTCTGTACAATTTTTCAAACGCTTCATCAATGGTTTTGCCTTTGATGAACCCCACTTCGGACTGCATCACATCCTGGTTGATTTGTTCGGATCTTGCCACATTCGCAAAACTGACGAGTTGTACGTACACATGAAATTCATCTTCCTTATAATCGATTCCAACCCCATGAACGTAAAGCATCCGTACACTTTCTTCCGAATCCCAACAACCGGAAAGAAAGATCAAACTTGCGATAATCAAAATCATTTTGAGTTGCTTCATTGTTTTCCCTCGTCATTCGTTCTTGTATTATCAATTGGACGTAACATTTCCGGCCTGTCTTTATATTCTTTAGGAGACAAACGGAACAAAGATTTGCCAAGTGTGGACCAGTCCAAATCCGCTGCAAAATTCAAGTAAGGGACTCCGAAAATCCGCATATTCGCAATGTATATAATAAGCAGGAAGATGCAAATGAAAAATCCGAAAAGGCCAAAGAAGGATGTGAAAATAATAAAAATAAAACGGATAACGGTAATGATTGTAAGCAATGACTGGTTGGCAATGGTGAAAGTGGCTACAAAGGATAAAGCAATCACCACAAGCATCGCGGGACTTGTAATTCCGGCACGGATGGCGGCATCTCCGATAATTAATCCGCCCACCACGCTGATCGTGCTTCCGATGGCTGTAGGAAATCTCATCCCCGCTTCCCGGAACATTTCAAACATCAAAAGCAGTATAATCATTTCCAGCGATGCAGGAAAAGGTAATCCATGGCTTGAAATAACAACGGTTGCGAGCAGTTGAAGGGGCAACTGGTTTTGATGAAAAGTGGTCAGTGCAAGCCAAAAGGCGGGAAGTGTAACCCCTATGAAAACGCCGATCAAGCGCATCGCTCTCTCAAATGCGCTGAACAAAATAGGGTATTCAAAATCCTCCCCGGCTTTTAACAAATAAGGGAAGTTCACCGGCGTGATAATGGCGTAACTGACACCATCCACTAAAATGACGATTCTTCCCCGGATCAATGATTGGATGGCGAAATCCGGTCTTCCGGTTTCATTCGTCCATGGCATCATCCATCGTTTTTTATCAATTCGTTCAATTAACGTATCGCCGTTTAAAAGGATATCCGTCTCAACATTTTGAAGCAGTTTTTTCACTTCTTCGACAATTTCCTTATTCGTAATATCTTCCATGTATAATATGGCCACGGTCGTTTTCGATCTCTTTCCGATCACGATTTTTTCCACACATAAAGAATTGGTTGGGAGACGTTTCCGGATCAAGGCAATATTCGTAGCAACATTTTCAATAAAGTTGTCCCGCGGCCCTTTTATCAATACTTCCATTTTGGTCTCTTCCGGATTGCGGTTCGGTTTTTTGGCGATATTGCAAGTGAACAGCACCTGCAATTCATCCATATAAATCGCCAGTTTTCCGGTAAAGACATCCGTAATAATCTCTTCTTTTTCAACGGTTTTTTTCAGTTCGGGAAAAGGCAATTTCCGCAATAGATCTTCATTCAGTTGCTGTTCCACTTTTTCGATGAACTTTTCCATCGATGGCAAAATATAATTGAACAGGATTTGTTGATCGATCATTTCTTCGCAAAAAATCAAAGTAAATGGAACGTTTTGGATTTGGAAAGGGTAAAAAATCACATCTTCGGATTTTTGGAACAACTTTTTCAAGGTATCGAGATTGATGGCCGCTTCATCCATGTTCATTCATACTCACTTCTTTCATTTCGTATTTTGCTGGGTGTCGCGACGTACAGTTTTTTTATCCAACATGCTGATCAAAATGAGTATGATCGATAGCAGGAAAAAGAACAGAAATGTTATTTCCAGAAAATAATAATTGTTCCATGTCAGGAAATTTTCATCCTGAATAAGAAACAGGGAGAAATTCAATATCACGAAGGGCGGCACCATATATAGCCAAATTTTCTTTGGCTGCCCTGTGAAATTTAGTATGTCGCAAACGATGAATAATATGATTCCGACACGAATGAACGTTCCTGCCAACCACTGATAAACGGATAAAAAATCCATATGCTCAATGAAGCGGCCAAAGGACACCAATGTCCATTCTTCATAAGCGGGATAATGTTGCTTTGCAGCCTCTTCCGGCCCGAATTCCACGATGGCGCCAATCAATGGCCCCATCGTCAAACCGATGAAACAAAACATGATAATACCCAGATGATACCATTTCAAAGGTTTTTTAAAATAATGCTGCAAAAAGAGCAACAAAAACAATTCTATGAATCCTGAAGCGGGGAAAATCATGGATATCAACACTGGACGCAACCCGTGTTCCAGCATGGGAAGCAGAAGTTCATAATTTTTCACTTGCATATTGGTGAAAGCTGCGTAAAAACCGAATATAATGACGAAAAAGAGTATGAAGGCATTCACAGTGACGATTGTTTGAATGTTGGTTGAAACCAGCAGGAAACATACGATGATATAAATCAAAATCAAAAAAGTGATGGGAGTGTTTTCTAAAAAGGTGGACGATATCCAAAGAATGGTTTCTCTCAAAGTGAAAGCGGCAAGGAAATAGGCAAAAATGACAAGGCCGAATAATAGGATTTTTGCCCCCACTTTGCCGATTCTTTCAGTCAGCCAAGTTTTCAACGGTTTCATCCGGGATTTTTTTTGTATATAAAGAATCCATAAGATCCATGGAAATATGGCAATGCCGGCCAAAAGGACAGTGATCCAGCCATCCCGTTTCGCCGTTTCCAAAACCGGTGAAATGACGGTTATATGATTTTTTAAACCGATACAAGTCATACAGATAAAAATGATGTGCAAAATCCCAATTTTTATTGAATTGCTCACCTTTTCCATCTCCCACATTTTCCTGTTGTATATAAAGTCTATCCAAAAATAAAAAAAATTCGCTATTTCTGAAGAAAATAGCGAATTTTTTATGTTGGCAGGCGGATTAAATTTTAAATTCACTCACAAGATTCCGTAAATCATCCGCCTGTTTCGCCAATTCCACGGCGCTGGCGTTGATTTCCTGCATCGACGCCGAACCTTGCATCGCCGCTTGGGCGGATTTTTCCGTAGCGTGGCTTGTATTTTGGCTGAGGGCATTCACTTCATTGAAAGATGAGGTCAACTCGTTCACAATTTCCAAAGTGGAACTGATTTTTTCCACCATTGAAATGATGATGGTTGTTGTCTTGTTTGTTTGTGTCAGGATATCGTTCAATACTTCGTTCGTCTCATCCGTCACTTTCACACCGCGGGAAATGGATTCAGCCCCTTTTGCATTTTGGGAAACGATGGTGTCGATTTCATTTTGGATGGAGTGGACGATATCCGCCACTTGTTTTGCCGCTTCCTGGGATTGGATGGCCAACTTCTTCACTTCATTACTTACAACGGCAAAGCCTTTTCCATGTTCGCCAGCCCGGGCCGCTTCAATCGCCGCATTCAGCGCCAATAGATCCGTCTGCTCCGCGATGGCGGTGATGGTTGAAATGATGGAATTGATATCTTTTGATTTTTGTCCCAATGTTTCAATCGTTGAAGTCGTGCTTTTCATTGTATTTTCAATGAAATGTATGACTTCTGTGGAATCTTGTACCGATTTGCTGCCGTTTTGTGCGGCCAGTTGCATTTCTTTTGCCGCTTTTTGAACTTCAAAAGCTTCCTGGTTCAATTCCACCATCGACTGTTCCAAAGCTTTCATTTTCATTCCCGCTTCATTCATTCGATGGATCGTTGTGCTGGAATCATTGGCAATTTCATTGGTGGAGCTGGCAATTTCATCAATGGCGATTGCATTTTCTTCCGCCAAAGCCATCAGTTCCTGCGAGCTGGATGAAACGTGCTCAGCCAAGTTTGCCACTTTTCTGACTAATGTTGATATGGATTCAATCAACAGGTTTGTTGAGTTGGCAATAACCGCAAATTCATCCTTTGTCGCCACTTTCACCCGACGAGTCAAATCTCCGCCGGCTTGGGCAATATCCAAAATCGAATCATTGATTTTGTTCGTATTGATGCGGATGGAACGCAATAGAAGGGAGCTGAAGATGATCGCGATCACCAATGCCAAAGAGGACAGTCCGATGAATGCGACCCGGGAATAATTGGCAAATGTTTCAATTTCCTTGATTGTCCGTTCATTTTTCGACTCCAATAATGTTAATAATTCATCCGCGTGTTTTTCGATGTTTCCTTTGATCGCTTGCCCTTCGCTTCTCTCCATCAAACGGACGGCTTGTTCATAACTGTAATATTGCCGTGTCTCAATCACGCCGCTGGAAGCGTATAAATATGTACGGAAAAATTGATGTATGTATTCGACCAGTTTTTTTTCTTCAGGACGGTTTTCAAATGTGGTGAGAAGTTCTGTCAATTTTTTATCAATGGTTTGTTTCGTCTCACTATATTTATTTAAGTTTTCTTCATCGCCATAAATGAGAAAAGCCTGTTCATAAATCGTCAAATTTGATATCTCGGTGGATAGTTGGTATATTTCCCTTTGTTCTTTCAAGTTCACATCCGAGAAATCATTTAAACTTTGTTGTAGTCTGGTGATGTTGATATAGGATAGAATAAGCATAATCACGATGATTGCAATGAGAATCGAAAAGGTGAGCAAAATTCTGCCACGCATCGTGTGGTAAAAACGGCCTTTCACAGCACTTTTCGATTCCGTTTTTCCACCCTTTGGCTGAACATTTTTCCTGGAGCTGTTTTTCAGTGTCTGCACATTTTCAGTCATTTTTGTAGTCATCCCCTTTAAAAATTCCTGTTTTCAATGTAGCATAATCACGAAATCTATTCTACTATGAAATGTAAAAAAAGTCCTATAGAATGATAATTTGTTTGTATAGGTAGGAGGTACCGAATGAGTCAAAGTTTTTATCAATTTGCACTATCTTTTCGCGGTGGGGATTTATCCGATCCAAAGACCCGATTTGCAGAAAAAATGTTCAAAGATCACAGTTTTCCCAAAGTCAGCGATTCCTTTGAAGAGCTGTCAAGTTATATTGAAACTTTGGCCGATGATGATTTATCGGCAAACGCTTTCGACGAACTTTGGGAAATCTACCGTACGAAAGAAAATTTGGGGGAATGAAGAGGAAAGTATCATTGCATAATTTTTGAAAAAAACGTATATTTTAGTTTGAATACATTGAAATGAGGGAAAGCCATTGAGTATTCATATTAATGCGAAACAAGGTGAAATTGCGGACATTGTGCTGCTTCCCGGAGATCCGCTGCGGGCGAAATATATTGCGGAGAACTTCCTGGAAGACGCGGTTTGTTATAATGAAGTGCGCAATATGTTCGGATTCACGGGAACGTACAAAGGTCACAAAGTTTCCGTGCAAGGGACAGGCATGGGAGTCCCATCGATTTCCATTTACATTACGGAATTGATGCAGGAATACGGTGTGAAAAAATTGATCCGGGTGGGCACTTGCGGCGCTTTGCAAAAAGATGTGAAAGTGCGGGATGTGATTTTGGCCCAGTCCGCTTCCACCGATTCCAAAATGAATGAAATCATTTTCCGTGGAATCGATTATGCACCAACAGCCGACTTTGATTTATTATTAAAAGCATATCAAGCCGGGTTGAAAGCCGGGTTGAATTTGAAGGTCGGCAATGTGTTCACTGCGGATATGTTCTACTCCGAAGAAAATCAAAACGAAAAACTGGCCCGTTACGGTGTTTTGGCGGTGGAAATGGAAACGGCCGCACTCTACACGTTGGCGGCAAAATTCGGCAGACAAGCGCTTTCTGTATTGACCGTTTCCGATCATATTTTGACCGGTGAAATTACGACTGCAGAAGAAAGACAAACAACATTTAATGACATGATCCATGTTGCTTTGGAAGCTGCAATTGAAGCCTGATTTTTCGCCGACGAACCAGGTTTGACAGAATCATTGGCCACTTTTTCCGCATCCAATCAACGAAGCCGAAAATATGTCGACTGTCATAAAATGTTGACAGTCTTTTTCTTTTCGTAATGGCTTGAAACTGTTAATATGAAATATGAAATGTTCGTATAAGAAAGTGTATATGAGAGTGGTGAAATTTATGGAAGAGCAAAATCAACAAGAGAAAGAGACGCAACAAGAAAAAGACCCGCAACAAGAACAAAACAAACCTGCTAAGCGATATATCCGGTTAAAACCGTTCAATTTTATCATGCTGATGGTCTTTACTATATTATTTACTGCCGGTTTGACAATCTTTGCTTTAACTTTCGGAGACAAGAAAGTGGTCGAAGTTCCGACTGAAAGGCAAGAATTTTCCCAACTATATGATGCCTATGATGAATTGAAAGAAAAATATTATACGGATATCGACGATAAAAAGATTATCCATGGCGCCATCAACGGCATGTTTGAAGCCCTTGATGATCCATATTCCGATTATATGGAGAAAGAAGATGCGGAACAGTTCAACTCCGAACTCTCATCCAGCTTCCAAGGCATCGGCGCTGAAATCCAGGAACGAAACGGGAATATTGTCGTTGTTTCTCCTATCAAAAATTCTCCAGCGGAAAAGGCGGGGCTGTTGCCGGAAGATATCATTGTTTCCGTTGATGGACAAAGCTTGCAAGGCATGAGCGCGACGGAAGCGGTGCTCTTGATTCGAGGGAAAAAAGGGACTCCGGTAACGTTGACGATCAAACGTGGAAATTCCGAAGATTTAATTGAAATGACCATTATCCGTGATGATATTCCGATTGAAACGGTTTATGGAGAAATGGGGGATGACAAAATCGCCCACATTCAAATCACATCATTCAGTGAAAATACAGCCGACGAATTGAGAAAACTTTTGGATCAATACGAATCGGAAGGCATGAAGAGCATCATTTTGGATGTTCGCCAAAATCCTGGCGGTTATCTGAATGCGGCCATTGATATTTCCAACCTATTTATTGATGAAGGAAAAACGATTGTCAAATTGCAGAGCCGCAAAGGGGAACCGGAAGTCGTTTTAAGCGAAGGCGGCAAAAAATACAAATATCCAATTATAGTATTGATTGATAACGGAAGTGCTTCCGCATCGGAAATTCTCGCAGGCGCGTTGAAAGAATCGGCAGGCGCAACGCTTGTAGGTTTGACATCCTTCGGTAAAGGGACTGTCCAAACGGTGACGCAGCTTCCGGACGGTTCAAACTTAAAATATACGACAGGCAAATGGTTGACACCGAAAGGCAATTGGATTCATGAAAAAGGAATCAAACCGGATGTGGAAGTGCAATACCCTGAATATTACAGTGCAACTTATATTGATCCAAATACGGAATTGAAAAGAGGCGTCGTTTCCAACTATGTGAAATCAGCGGAATTGATGCTTGATGCCCTTGGATACAATGTGGGCACAATTGATGAAACCTATGACGCATCAACTGAATCGGCGGTCGTTCAATTCCAAAGAGATCATGGTCTTGAACGTACCGGTGCAATTTCCGGTGATACAACCTATAAATTAATGGATGCTTTGCGTGAAAAAATCCAGAAAGACGATCCGCAAGTTTTAAAAGCGAAAGAGTTATTACAAAATCAATAATTGATGCAATGGGAGGGCTGCATTCAAACTTTTGAATGTCAGCTCTTTCTTCTGAATTGGAGGAATCATGAGTGAAAGATGTCTATTTATTCAGCGGTTTTTTAGGAAGCGGAAAAACTTCCATGCTGGTGGACGTATTAAGGCAATTGAAAGAAGAAGGTTTGAAGCCGGCTGTCATCATGAATGAACTGGGGGAAATCCCCTTTGACTCCCAAGCGGTGGATGAAGATGTTCCATTGAAAGAAATCCTTGACGGTTGTATTTGTTGCACGGGCGGGGAGAAGACGGAAGCCCAAATCCAAACATTGCTTTATGAAGCGGATTTTGACGTGCTCATCATCGAAACAACCGGAGCCGCCCATCCGGTGGAAGCGCTGGATGCAGTGTATTCTCCTTTATTTGCGGACCAGTTGAACATAAAGGGGATTGTGACTGTTGCGGACAGCAGACGTTGGCTTGGGCGGGATCAACTCTCTCCTCAGGCACGGAGCCTCTTTCTGGAACAAATCCGCCATGCCCATCTCATCCTCGCCAATAAAAGCGATTTGTTGACGGAAGAAGAAAAGGCGAGAGTGGTATTTGAATTGCAAGGGCTCAATCCGAACGCCTTCATTCTGCAAACGACTCATGGACGGGTGCCATTGGCAAGTTTGAAAAGTTTACAGGCAACAAAAGGGGATAAAGAAATTCAACCTGCCCAAATTGGACGGCATCTGCACTTGAATTCAAGAGTGATTGAATTCAACCGCAGTTTCACCCAGGAAGAATTTGAGGAATGGGTAAGAGAGCTTCCGGCAACGGTCTATCGGATGAAAGGCTTTGTTCCCATCGAAGGGATGCAATACCCGATGTTATTCCAATATGCATACGGTTTGGTCCAATGGATTCCGGAATATATGAAGATGCCGCCAAAAATCGTCATGATTGGAGAAAATGTACAGTCCGTACCTGTAATCGGCGAAGAAAACCGGTTGTAAATTTCGTAAAGGAAATGTCTTATATCTGTGAATCTCAACTTTTGTCAATAGTTTATTGTTAGCAATATATTTTTCAGTTGTAAAACATTGTATTTTTTTCTTCTGAAAACTCTTTAAATGATTGAGCCGAAAATGATTTGGCGTTTTTGGCAATAGCTGGACCATTTTTTTCAAGTTTTCTCCCTTATCATGGATATATTGAAAGGAGAGAAAAATAATGAAAAAATGGTTCATGACTTTTTGTGCATTATGTTTATTTGCAACGGTGGTTCCCCAAGCAAGTGCAACAACCATCAGTAAGGAGAACACGGGGCAACCTCCAGGAACGATACAAATCATCAAATTTGAAAATCATAACGGAATCATCGTCAAAAAAATTGAACGATGGGCATTAGGAAATGATGAACTTCTGAAAGATATGACACAAGCCGCCGAATTGGCAAAAAAGACCGTAAACAGCATTGTTTCCGATCCTTTTAAAGCCTTCAAGCAACCAACTGCGACCCAGGAAGAGGAAAAAACGGCTGTCAAAGTTCCGGCAAATTCAATAGCTGACAATTCTTCAGGACAGACAAATGCCTCTCAACATGCCGCAAAAGATGAAACAGAAAGCGGCAAAGGGACAAATAACGGAACGTCCAAACAAATCAATCACTATTTCAAAGGAAATCCATCCAGCCCGTCAAAAGGTGGGGAACAAGCGGCACCTGCAGTTCCATCAACACAAAATGCAGAGCCGCAATCGGAAAATCCTGCAACAAAAGAGAAACCGTCAACTTCTGTTACCAACCAAGTTTCAGAGTTTGAAAGACAAGTCGTTGAGTTGACAAATGCGGAACGGGCCAAAGCGGGTCTGAAACCTCTTACGATGTACAATCCTTTAATGGCCGTTGCCAAAGCAAAATCACAGGATATGGCGAATTTAGGTTATTTTTCCCATACAAGTCCCACTTACGGCAGCCCGTTTGACCAAATGCGTGCAGCCGGTATCCAATACAGAGCGGCTGGTGAAAATATTGCCCAAGGCCAAAGAACACCGGAACAGGTGGTAAATGCATGGATGAATTCACCAGGGCATCGGGCGAATATATTAAATGCGAATTATACCCATATCGGCGTAGGCTTTGTTGAAAATGGATACTATTGGACACAACAGTTCATTCAAATGTAAGGGAAAAAACAAATCACCCATCTCAATTGGTGGGTGTTTTTGTGTGGCTGTGGGTTGGAGGGTTTTTTGGAAAATTAAATGGATTCAGGCTTGCCTGGCAAATAGGCAAAATCCGGCCCGCCTTCTGCTTACACCATTGTTTCTATGGCGCTTTATGATAAAATCAGTGTTGACGGCATAATGTAATCATCAAGAATGCAGTTTCATGAGAATAGGAGAATTATCGTGGACAAAAAAACAATCGTTTTAACAGGTGGGGGAACTGCAGGGCACGTTTCATTGAATGAAGCGATTATTCCTTCTTTGCAAGAGGAAGGCTATTCCATCCATTACATCGGATCCCATGATGGAATTGAAAAAGAATTGATTACAAAAAATTTCCCCGACCTTCCATACCATAGCATTTCAAGCGGCAAATTGAGACGGTACTTTTCATTGAAAAACTTTACGGATCCCTTCAAAGTGCTGGCAGGGATCGGCCAAGCTTTCGCGATTTTGAAAAAAGTCAAACCATCCATTGTATTCTCAAAAGGCGGTTTCGTGTCCGTACCGGTCGTGATTGCGGCGAAATTGTCAAATATACCGGTCGTGATCCATGAATCCGATGTGACGCCCGGGCTTGCCAATAAGTTGGCCCAGCCTTTTGCATCCCATATTTTCACCGTGTTCCGGGAAACCTTGAAATATTTGCCGAAAGAGAAGTCGACATGCACCGGCTCGGTGGTTCGTGAACAGCTTTTTAAAGGAAATAAAATGCGCGGATTCAAACTTTGTCAATTTGAAAATCGAAAACCTGTGCTTCTTGTCATGGGAGGCAGCTTGGGATCAGTCGTCCTGAATGATGCCATCCGGAGCAATTTGCCTGAACTGTTGAAGGATTTCAATGTAATCCATCTATGCGGAAAAGGGAATGTCGATTCGTCTTTATTGGAATTGAAAGGATATAAACAGTTCGAATATGTTACAATGGAATTGCCGGATCTGATCAGCGCGGCGGATTTCGTCGTATCCCGTGCAGGCTCCAACTCCATTTTTGAATTCCTTGCATTAAAGAAACCGATGCTGCTCATTCCTTTATCATCATCGAAAAGCCGCGGGGATCAAATATTGAATGCAAGATTGTTCAAAAATCAAGGATTTGCGGAAGTGTTGGAAGAGGAACAATTGACGAAAGAAACGTTCCTGAAATCCCTGCAAACGTTAATCCGGAATAAAGATTCCATTTTGGATGCGATGTCGAAAGCGGAAAGACCGAAAACGCCGAAAGAGATGATCAAATTAATCCTGCAATATGAAAAATAATAAAAAAACACCAAATCATTTTTTGATTTGGTGTTTTTACTTTTTATTAAATAACTTGTTCTTCTTCATTTTCCTGTTCATTGGCGGTCACCAAGTAAAATAGATCCCGAGGGATTTTATATAAATCGTATTTCGCTTCACCGGCATTGATTTCCTCATATAAAGTCGGATGCAATTCATTCGCGTTGATAACATATTGCAACTTTAAGGAGGCACGTTTCGATTTTTCGTTTTCTTTTCGGATTCTTAGAAAAACTGTGTGAAAATTATATTTGAAAAAAATCTCGTTCAAAAACTCTTTTTTCGCTAATTGATTATATCCTTTTCCTTGGAATGGAACTCCAATCCAAGTCCCCAGAAATCCAGCACCGTCTTGTATATCGTATAGACTGATTGTTCCGATCGGTTGACCCCATTCATCAAGAATCGTTCTTGAAATGGTTTTTCCCAACGCCTCTTCTTCGATTATTTGCTTTGTGATAAACAAATATTCCTCCGGGCTTGCCGCTTTGTGGCGTACATAAGGGAATACCGTTGGGTGGATCATCAATTGGTACAATTCATTAGTTTCAAATAAGTCACGAGGTTTTAGCATTAAAACGCCTCCTTTTTTTAGGATATCTTCAAAAAAATTCCAATTAACACAGAACATATCTGCAACCGAATAACTCGTAAAATTAAAAAGGCGCATCCAACGTTTTCTGAAAATAATTTCGTTGTTTGACCAATATATCTTATAATAAATATAATCGATTCTACAAGAATTTGTTTAAAAAAATACGGTATTTTCTGTGGAAAGTTTGTGAATGTAATAAAACAATTTTATTAAAAATCAGAAGACAGCACAACTAAAAACCCCAATATGATACAGTTGAATAATAAGCGGAAAGAATTAGGAAGGATTTTGTCAATTTTAGAATGATTTACATATATACTACCAACATCGAAAAGAGCCAAAACTGGGTACATTTTACGAATTCAATGGATGTTGCACAAAAATAAAATATGCAATTTTTAAAAAATGTTACTAACCAAAATGAAATTATTTTTTCTTCATCATCAAAAGCCGAAGGACAATGCTTTTTCAAAAAAAAAATGCGCCACAATTCAAGGAAATTTAATTGTGGCACCAAAACTTTAAAAATATAGGATGATACACTTTATGAAAAAAGTGTTTAGGGGTGTCATGTGTATAGTTATTAAATAACCACTTTTATATAAGTTTAAACCTTTTTTAAGGTTGATTTAAAAAATATTGTAAACAATTATGGAAATAATGATGAAAATTTGTTGAAAATTCGGGAGGCAAGTGATTCTGTCCAGGAAACCGCCTCCAACCTGACATTGGATGAAAAGTGCAGATCGGATGTTTCCTTTGCAAAATTCGTGAAGAAAAAAGGGGTTACCTTTTCCGGATGGCAGAGAGTGTACCCATGGAAAGCGGGGAAAAAAGAGGGTGTTAATTTTACTTAATTATTGAAGATAAATTGCTTGAAGTTGTATTTTCAAATGTTACAATTAGTTAGGGCGCCAAATGGGTGTAAAATTTGTAAATCCATCTCCCAAGATTTTTTACATATGATTTGAAAATGCACATGGAAAAACATAAAATTCCCCATTTTCAAATTTATTTTTTTGCAGATAATATTTATATGATGATAAAAGAAAACAAACTTGGCATTTTGAAATAGGTGCAATTTTGTTTGGAACCTCAAAAAATATTGCTGCGGAGGTGGATTGGAATCAACAATCAACGGAAAATGATGGAACAAAATGGATGTATCATATCCTGATGGACTGCCTAAATATGTAGAGGAAAAAATTTTCTTAACACAGAAAATTTTTCATTTAATTTTGTGAAAAATAGTTGTATTTTTTGTGAAGAGTAGTAAGATTGAAATGGAAAAAAGGTTCTTCTCAACAAATTATATAAATGAATATTAATAGAAGAATTCGAAAATTAAAACGGATTGCTATTTAGCAAAATTTGGAGGTTTTTCTCATGTCAAATAATGTTTTTACTGCTGGAACTCCTTGGTCAGCATTTTCTGGTCCGAACTTGGGGTATTTGATGGAACAATATGAACTATTTTTGCAAAACCCTGAGGAAGTGGATGCGGATTTAGTTGAATTATTCCAACAATTCGGTGCTCCAGTATTAGAAGAAGCTTCAAGTGGTGCTCAAGCGGCTCAAACAGGAGATGTGAAAAAAGTATTGGCAGCGATTCGCCTTGCTGATGCGATACGCGCCTTTGGCCACTATGCGGCAGATGTTTATCCATTAAAAGATCGCCCATTGGATTCCGCGAAAATCGAGCCTGCAACTTATGGTTTGACAGATGCGGATCTGGCTGAACTGCCTGCTTCTCTATTCTTTAATAATGTTCCTGCAAACGTTTCCAATGGTAAACAAGCCATTGAATATTTACGTTCATTATATACGGATAAAATCGGTTTCGAATATAGCCATATTGAAGATGAATCTGAACGAAACTGGATTCAATCAAAAGTTGAATCAGGATTCTTCAAAGCGAAATTGACAGCCGAAGAGAAAAAAGCGGTGTTGGAACAACTGACACGCGTTGAAAACTTTGAAAAATTCCTTCATAAAACATTCGTTGGACAAAAACGATTCTCCATCGAAGGTTTGGATACACTTGTAGTGTTGATTGATGAAATTGTTAAATCCGCAGAAACTAATCAAATGAAATCCGTACAAATCGGTATGGCTCACCGTGGCCGTTTGAATGTGTTGACTCACATCGTGAAAAAACCGTATGAAATGATGTTTGCGGATTTTGCCCATGTACCGAATGATTACTTCTTCCCGGAAGACGGTTCAATCGAAATTTCCAAAGGTTGGACCGGCGACGTAAAATATCATATGGGTGCAACTTATCATAAGCCATCAGGTTTAACTGTAAAACTTGCATACAACCCTTCACACTTGGAAGTGGTAAGCCCTGTTGTCGCAGGTTCTACAAGAGCGGCCCAAGAAGAAACATCCAATGCGGGTGAACCGGTGCAGGACACTTCCAAAGCATTGGCGGTGATGGTTCACGGAGACGCTGCATTCAGCGGTGAAGGAATCGTTCAAGAAACATTCAACATGGCAAGAACGAAAGGATTCACAACTGGCGGATCCATCCATATCATTTCAAACAACATGATCGGATTTACGACAGAATATTACGATTCCCGTTCAACACATTATTCTTCCGACTTGGCAAAAGGATATGGCATTCCGGTTATCCATGTGAATGCGGATGAACCTGAAGCGGTTATCCAAGTGGCAAAATTCGCTTTTGAATACCGCCAAACATTCGGAAAAGATATTTTAATCGACTTGATCGGTTACCGCAGATACGGACATAACGAAACAGATGATCCGACTGTGACAAACCCGCTCACATATATCATTGTTGATAAACATCCAACTGTCCGTGCGTTGTATGGTGAACGCATCGCCAATGAGGGTGTTGTGACGAAAGAATATGTTGAACAACTGGACAAAGATGTTTATAGTGAAATGCAAAAATGCTACGACTATGTGAAAAAAGTCGGCGAAGAAAAAGGACCATTTGAAATCGAAATGCCTGAAGCCGTGAAACAGCCATATCCAGAAGTGGAAACAGGCGTTTCAGCGGATGAATTGAAACAAATCAATGAAGAATTGTTGGCATGGCCGGAAAACTTCGAGCCACAAAACAAATTGGCAAGAATCCTAAAAAGACGCACAGAAGCATTGGAAACTGGCAAAATTGACTGGGGTCATGCAGAAACATTGGCATTCGCATCCATCTTGCGCGAAGGAAATCCAATCCGCATTTCAGGGCAAGATGCGCAACGCGGTACGTTCTCACAACGCCATCTAGTGCTTCATGACAAAAATAATGGTTCTGAATGGACGCCATTAAATCATATTTCAGGCGCCAAAGCATCTTTCAGCGTATACAACTCTCCATTGACAGAAGCGGCGATTGTCGGTTACGAATACGGCTACAATCTTGAAAATGAAAAAGCATTGACAATTTGGGAAGGCCAATTCGGGGACTTCGCAAATATGGCCCAAGTGATGTTCGATAACTTCATTTCCGCTGCCCGTTCAAAATGGGGATTAAAATCAGGACTTGTTCTATTGCTTCCAAATGGTATGGAAGGACAAGGTCCGGAACACTCCTCAGCTCGTATTGAACGCTACTTGCAACTATGCGCTGAAAACAACTGGATCGTTGCGAACTGCTCAAATGCAGGAAACTACTTCCACTTATTGCGCAGACAAGCGAAAATGCTTGGCACAGAAGCGGTGCGCCCATTAGTGGTTGCAACACCTAAATCATTGCTTCGTCATCCATTGGCGGCAGCGACTTTGGAACAATTATCCGAAGGCAAATTTGAAGAAGTGATTGAACAACCAGGACTTGGACAAAATGCGAAAAAAGTGGAACGCATCATTTTAGCTTCCGGCAAAGTGACAATCGACTTGGCTGAAGCTGTAAAAGACGGCAAAGGCTTGGATAAACTTCATATCATTCGCATTGAACAATTGTACCCATTCCCAATGGATAAAGTGAAAGAAATCATCGCTCGATATCCGAATGCGAAAGAAATCGTTTGGGTGCAAGAAGAACCTAAAAACCAAGGTCCTTGGAGATTTGTATTGGAATATTTACTCGAACTTGCAGAAGGCAAAAAAGTTCGTTATGTTGGTCGTCCAGAAATGTCTTCTACTTCCGAGGGAGACGCGGATTCACATAAAGCTGCTCAAGCAAAAGTGATCAGTGATGCTTTAGCAGATCTATAATCGAACACATCGTTCATACAGAAAAAAAGATTAGTGTGGAGAATTAAAGGAGGAACCTAAAGTGGCTGAAATTAAAGTCCCTGAATTAGCAGAATCGATTACAGAAGGTACCATTGCACAATGGGTGAAAAAAGTTGGAGATCGCGTTGAAAAAGGCGAATTCATCGTTGAATTGGAAACAGATAAAGTAAATGCGGAAATCATTTCAGAAGAAGCGGGAGTATTGACACAAATTTTGGCTCAAGAGGGCGACACAGTACAAGTTGGCCAAACAATCGCCGTTGTTGAACCAGCTGAAGGCGGAGCTGCTCCTGCACCTCAAGCGGAACCTGCAAAAGAGGCTGCAAAAGAAGAAGCGCAACCTGCACAACAAGCACCAGCTGCCCAACCGGCTCAACCTGCACCGGTTGTTGAAGAAACAAACAGCGGCCGGGTAGTGGCATCACCAGCTGCCCGTAAACTTGCACGTGAAAAAGGAATCGATTTGGCTGCGATTTCACCAGTCGATCCACAAGGCCGTGTACGCGTTCAAGACGTTGCAGCACATGCGGCAAAACCGGCTCAACCTGCTGCCCAACCAGCTCAAACGAAAGCGCCTGTAGTGGCACCAGTTGACGATTCCCGAGTGACTGTGGAAAGAATGAGCCGCCGTCGTCAAACAATCGCAAAACGCTTGCTCGAAGTAAAACAAAGCACAGCCATGTTGACAACATTCAACGAAATCGACATGACGAACGTAATGGCATTGCGCAAACGCAAACAAGAACAATTCGTGAAAGAAAATGGCATCAAACTTGGATTCATGTCATTCTTTACAAAAGCTGTTGTTGCAGCATTGAAAAAATACCCTTATGTAAATGCTCAAATCGTTGGTGACGAAATTCATAAATTCAACATTTATGATATCGGTATTGCTGTATCCACTGAAGAAGGTCTAGTTGTGCCTGTTGTACGTGATGCAGACCGCAAAAACTTCGCTGAAATCGAAAAAGAAATTGCGGAACTTGCCCAAAAAGCACGCGAGAAAAAATTGGCCCTTTCCGACTTGCAAGGTGGCACATTTACAATTACTAACGGCGGTGTATTCGGTTCATTAATGTCAACTCCGATCATCAATGGTACACAAGCCGGAATTCTTGGCATGCACGCAATCGTGAACCGTCCAGTAGCCGTGAACGGCCAAGTTGAAATCCGTCCAATGATGTATGTGGCACTTTCTTATGACCACAGAATCATCGACGGTAAAGACTCCGTAGGATTCTTGAAAACAGTAAAAGAATTGATCGAAAATCCGGAAGACTTGCTTCTAAATTCATAATAAGCAAACTTTCATACTCCCCATCAATTTTGTTGGGGAGTATATTTGATAGGATAGAATGACCAAGGAATATTGACAATTAGTCCTAAATTACGCTATTCTTTTTATAACAACTAAATATCTAGCCTCACTTTGTGGGGTAGAGGTGCGGTATTTATTAGTTTCCTAAGGAGCTTGAGCGGGCAATGACATGGGAAATGAGGAAATATCGCCGAAGTATAGTTATATGCTCAAGTAACTATGCTGGGGTTGCAGTGAATAACTGCAACACTGTCTTACATACTTAATATGTAAGGTGTGCTATTCCAAAGTGGAACTAGGGGTATTAGTCTAACAAATTGATGCGGCCTTAAGTTCTTCTTAGGTCGCTTTTTGTTTGTTGCAGCCTTACAACTCTAATCAGAAACTGGGGGAAGCTTATGAAAAAAAACCTGATGTTACTAATTTTTGCAATGGTGATGGTATTAGCACTTGCGGCATGCGGTTCCGGCAATGATAAAAATGAGGGATCACAACAGGATTCAGAATCCTCATCCGATTCTAAAGGCGTATTGCGGGTGGGAATGGAAGCCGCTTATGCTCCATTCAACTGGTCACAAAAAGATGATTCAAATGGTGCGGTTCCAATCAAAGATTCAAAAGAATACGCAGCAGGTTATGACGTTGAAATCGCAAAACGCATTGCGGAAGGGCTTGGAATGGAACTTGAAATCGTAAAAACGGATTGGGACGGTTTGATTCCTTCATTGCAATCAGGTGCCATTGACCTTGTCATTGCAGGTATGTCACCAACACCTGAACGAATGGAAGTAATCGATTTTACGGACAACTATTATACAAGCGACTTTGTAATCGTTGTGAAAAAAGATGGCCCGTATGCCAATGCGAAATCCATCCATGATTTCAAAGGTGCCAAAGTCACAGCACAACAAGGAACAACTCACTATAAAGTCATCGATCAAATGACAGGCGTTCAAAAACAAGTTCCGGCAAACGACTTCGGTCAAATGCGCATCCAATTATCTTCCGGCGCTATTGACGCATACATTTCTGAACGTCCAGAAGGTATGTCTGCCGCAGCAGCCATCAAAAACTTCACTTACATTGTTCCTGAAGACGGCTTTGAGGCGGATGAATCCGATACTGCCATTGCGGTCGGATTGAAAAAAGGTTCGGATTTAAAAGATAAAATTAACGAAATTTTAGCAGGAATTTCCGAAGAAGAACGTCAACAAATCATGGAAGACGCTATCAAAAATCAACCATCACAACAATAGTGTGGTGAAAGGTTGTCTTGAGATTTTCACTTTACAAGACAACCTTTTTCCATTTTCCTCCTGTTTCATCAAGGATGTTTCATTATTATAATTAAAACTATGAATAAGGAGATTTCTTTATGTCTTTCTTAGAAACGGTTTGGAATATTTTCCTGAATAACTGGGATCTCTTTTTGCGTGGCGCATGGATTGCTCTGATTCTTGCGGTGCTCGGTACGATTTTCGGAGCGATCATCGGTTTTTTCATCGGTATCATGCACACGATTCCAATGCCTAAAAAATCTTTCAAAACATTTGTATTAAAAACTATCAATTTCATACTAACTTGCTATGTTGAAATTTTCCGTGGCACGCCGATGATGGTACAAGCCATGGTGGTCTTTTACGGACTATACGCCATCGATATTCAATTGAACCGGTTCGTTGCAGGTTTGATTGTAATCAGTTTGAATACCGGCGCGTATATGGCCGAATATGTCCGTGGAGGCATCGTATCCATCGACAAGGGACAATATGAAGCCAGTGAAGCGATCGGTATGGGCCATTTCCAAACAATGTTCTATATAATCCTTCCGCAAGTAGCCCGCAATATATTACCGGCTACCGGCAACCAGCTTGTCATGAATATCAAAGACTCTTCCGTATTAAGTGTTATCAGTGTCGTTGAATTGTTCTTCACTACAAATTCCGTTGCTGGTAGTACATATCGTTATGCGGAAGCCTTCTTGATTGCCTGTGTATTGTACTTCATTATGACTTTCACTGTAACACGAATCTTGTTATGGTTTGAAAGGAAAATGGACGGCCATGATTCGTACCGGATGGAACTTGTGACAGGCAACAAGCCGAAAAAGGGTGGTGAGTAACAATGTCTGTGGTCATTGATATACGGCATTTAAATAAAAAATTCGGCGATCATGAAGTGTTAAAAGATGTGAATTTCCAAGTTAAAAAAGGGGAAGTTGTGACATTGATCGGCTCTTCAGGATCAGGAAAATCGACGTTATTGCGATGTATTAACTTGCTGGAAATACCTACAGGCGGGGAAATCATCTTTGACGGGCAAAATATTTTGGATGAAAGCCTGGACAAAAGAAAATACCGCACCCATTTAGGGATGGTGTTCCAACAATTTAATTTATTCAATAACTTGGATGTTTTAGGAAACTGCACGATCGGCCAAATCAAAGTATTGAAACGTTCAAAGGAAGAGGCCGTAAAAAATGCAATGAAATATCTGACGGTCGTTGGAATGGATAAATTCAAGCATGCAAGACCACGCCAGCTTTCCGGTGGACAAAAGCAGAGGGTGGCAATCGCAAGGGCGCTGGCCATGGATCCGGAAGTGATGTTGTTTGATGAACCTACTTCCGCCCTTGACCCGGAAATGGTGGGGGAAGTGTTGAAAGTCATGAGGGATCTTGCCGAAGCGGGAAATACGATGCTCATTGTAACCCACGAGATGGAGTTTGCGAAAGAAGTGTCAGACCGTGTCGTATTTATGGATAAAGGGGTTATCGTCGAGGAAGGCCCTCCTGAGGAAGTGCTTGTGAATCCTAAACATGAACGGACAAGAGAATTTTTAAGACGAACTTTAAACAAATAATAATGACAAGGACCGTTTTGATTAAGAGAAAACGGTCCTTTTTCAGCTCACTTTATTCATTTTCTTTTGATATTGCTGTATATGATGGGAAATGGCCAGATTAAAGAGTTCCGGCCGTTCGATATTTGACAAGTGCCCAGTATTTTCAAACACAATCAAGTGGGAAGACTTGATCATGTAATGCATCAAGTAGGCATTTTGAATCGGTACGACCTTATCTTCCAATGAACCGATAATCAGCGTAGGTACATTAATGGTGAATAAATCATAAAAGTAGTTTCTTCCAAAAGCGGATTGGATGGATTGCAAATACGTATCTTCCCGAATGTAAAAAGCATTTTTCGCCAATTCATAAACATTTTTTTCTTCAGGATTATATAAACATTTTTTGATGAGCCGTTCGTTTAATTGATCAACTGATGATTTCTCCAATAATCGTTTCGTTTTTTCAAGGGTCAATTTTCCAAACAAGGTTGGAATGTAGTAGGTTGTATTGCATAAAATGAGGGATTTTACACGGTTTTTAAAACGCTTACATATTTCCAGAGCCACAATGCCACCCAAAGACAGACCGACAAAGTGCGCTTTATCGATGTTCAAATAATCCAATACTTCAATAATGTCTTTGGCAAAGAATTCAACCTGGATATTTTCCTTTTCCGGAGAGTAACCATGTCCCCTCAATTCAATGATAATCAAACGGTAATGGGATGTAAGTTCCAATTGGGGGGCCCAGGCCTGAATCCGGTTGCCTAACCCGTGAATAAAGACTATTTCTTCACCTTTCCCGACATCCAAGTAATTTAACATCGCAATCACCTTTTCGTAAGCGTTTTCGTGAAACGGCAGGGACGGTTTACTCTATAGTCTTTTGCAATATTTTGACTTTTAATCATTAAATTTGAGAACAAATCAAAATGGTTTATCATTATTATATGTAAATTGCACAGAAATGTACCATGACAACTGTACCTATGTTTTCAATCGTGCCAATGTTTTTTACTTTGGAGACTTCGACTTTTGTAATCAATTTTTTTGTCATGCAAACGGAAAATCAAGCGAATGTCCGGGAATGGGGAAAGATGGGATATGATAAAGAGACAAAAAGCCATTGGAAATCCGAATATTGATCCCGGAAAACCGCATAACTTCTTCAAATTCCTTGAACGTCAAAAGCTCCTGACAGTATTTTGATAATTTTCATGTATATACTGATCATATAAATGATATAATTGTAAACGATATATATAGAGAAGAGAGGGTATGTTTATGTTAAATTTGAAATGGAAGGATGCACCGACCATCCGAAAAGTGAAATGTGTAAATACTAATGCGAAAAAATATTTAGTATCCAATGTGTTGACTGTTGGAAAAGAATATGAAGTGAAAAATGAAACGGAAGAATTCATTTTTATCATTGATAACACTGGAAAAGTGGGCGGATATTATAAGGAGTATTTTGAAAATATTTAGCACGAGTGCCTCATTCACTCGTGCTTTTTTAAATGGTTTCGATTTTATGCACCGTTTTTTCAAGGGCTTGCTGTTTTTCATTCCAATCGGCTTGGATCCGCAATGTTTCTTCAATGGAATCAAGCAGTTGGGTTTGCGTTTCTTTTAATTGATCCAAATCCGCATGATTGGTAATATTCATCATTTCTGCGTTTTTTTCCGCCATTTTTTCGGAAGTGTTCATCAAGCTTTTGCTTGTCTCATTGGCCCGATGTTGCCGGTTCAAATTGACGAGCATGGAAATTTGGGATTGCCATAAAGGGATGGTCGATAAAATGGATGATTGAATTTTTTCGATGAGCATTTCGTTCGTCGACTGGATCATCCGTATTTGCGGGGCCGTCTGAATGGCAATTTCCCTCGAAATTTGCAAATCATACATTCTCCGGTCCAACCATTCGACGGCATTTTTCATATCGAGCAATTTTTGCTGCATCAACGGGTTGTCCACTTGTGCCGCATCTTGTTCCATTTTTTGCAGTTGTTTGAATGCATCCATTCTTTTCATTTCCAGTGCCGCAATATAAAGATTAATTTTTTGATAATACTCTTCGTTTTTCTCAAATACTTTATTCAGCATGTCGTTGTCGGCCAATAAATTTTGCTGCGCCCGTTTCAAATGAACGGTCAACCGGTCAATTTGTACACTTAACCGGTTATATTGGGAGACGATTTGTTGAACGGATTTTTGCCGCTTGAACAGTTTCCGGAAAAAGCCTTTGCCTTGCTGGGCAAATTCATCAAGATCGATGGAATCCAATTGTTCAACCAAAGATGATAAAATTTCACGGATTGGAGAAGTATCGTTTCTTTGCACTTGGGTTAAAAGTTGATGGGTAAAATGCTTCAACGATTTTTGGACATCCTCGCCAAAACGGAGAACGTCTTCATAATCGGTCATATCCAATCCACTGGCCAAATATAATGCTTTTGACTGCTCTTCTTGAGGGAGGGAAGGAAAGACTATGGGATCCGAAACAGAAAAAGAGCTCCCGCTGCTAGCAAGGGTGTGGAACGGTTTTTCTGAGCTCTTTTTCCCACTCATTGGTCTTCACTCCGATATTCAATCTGTTGTTTCTTTTCCTGCTCAAGTTTTACATATTCCAACTCCAATTTTAAATTCTCAATATCTGTGGCAAGAGCCGCTTTCAAATCATCTTGCATGGAATCCTGTAAATTTTTCATCGCTTTCCGCGCCTCTTCCAAAGCGATGTGCACATCCGCATCCTTGATTTGCTGCTGTACGAGTGTCGTGTAATTTTTGCTCAATTGTACAGCTGAAGGCAGATGGGAATAGAAAAATTCTTCCACCATGTAAAATTTTTGAGGGTTGGATTGAACGATATTGACGATTCTTCTTGACAGTTTCGTCATTTCGTTGATCAGCTTGAAGGATCGGATGGAACGGACCCGGATATATTGTTGTGTCAATGAATTGATATGGCTTTTCGCCTGTTTGATCTGCGACTCAATCTGATTAAATTCCGAGCGTGTAAGACCGAATGCTTTCGCCTTTTTCTGTTTTTGAATGGTTTTAATGGCGACATTGCTGACAATATATATTAAAATTGCGGCAAGCAAAGAAAACAAATCTTCCACCAAATCAAAAGTATCCAACAAAACGACTGCAGTGATGGTAAATAAAAAATTCAGTAAATGCCGTACCAGAAAATTGCTAACCCCCAGCATATGCGTACCTCCTCACGTTCTTAGTATAAATTACGTAGCTTGGAGATGAAAAGTTTCAAAATTTATTACTTTTATTATTTGGAATCTATTTCATGATACAACTTTTAGCATATTTTTCAATTATGTATCCGCTGGAAATGATAAACGTCCGTTCATGCGAGATCCGTATCCATTTTTTTGTATCCCTTTAAATCATCGAAAATTTCGATTGAAATGGATTCGGATTTATTATCATGGCTTCTTTCTTGATGAAAAAAGCGCAAAAATTCTTCGACGGACTGGTCTCTCCCTTCCACTTCAATCTCCATTTGATGGTCTTCGTTCATCCGGCAATATCCTTTCAATCCCAGTTCCATGGCTATTTGCCGGACGAGCAGGCGATATCTTATATCCGCCGCATTTGCTTTTGTACGTATGCGCATCCGCTTTGTCATCCAATTCCCCCGCAATCAATTTTAGTCATTCAAAAACGGTTTCGTCCCTATATTGTGCATTCCAGTCTCAGAAAAATATAAGATGGCTTCCAACAGCATTTTTAATTATAGTTCAAAAAAATTGCTCATTGTGGAAGGGAGGTTTACAATTTTCTTAGATCATTCTTGTGATGATTGCCGATCTTTATTGGTCAAATAAGGTATATGGGCGTGGAATAAAAATGGCTTAATTCGTCCAATCCATTTCTTTTACCAATCAATCGGTATAAGCAGGCGTGCCCGTCAGATTGAATGATTCGTCAATAATACATATGATTTTAACATATGGAAGCCTTTATTTAATATTAAAGATTGGGGTAGTATTTTTACATGTATAAATTGATTTATATGAAAGCGGATTATGAACCATGGTGGCAGCTGGAAGGATGGGAATCGCACATCGTTTCGGAGCGGATTTTTGAAACAAAGGAAGAGCTTGAGCAAACGCTCCAACAGATGCTGGAAACATTCAGAAAAAAATATGACCATGAGGAAAGCAGGGAAGGGAAGTATTTCGCCTTCTGGTCGGAGGATGAAAAAAACTATTGCGAAGCTTGTGATGAGAATTTACAAATTTTTCATGGTTTAATTGTGCAGGAAGTTGGGTAATCATATATAATAGAAATATCATATAGTTCATTACCCGATCCAAAATAAACGATAAAAAATAAAAAAATCGTTTGACTTTTGTAATATGGTGTTATAAAATGAATATACAATTAAATTGCAAGGCCGGAAACAGATGATTCACATATTACAAAGAGTGATCGGTGGTTTTTACGGTACTCTTCGTAATATGTGAATTTTTTTATTATCAATGTAATAAAATAATTCCATATTGCAAAAATATTTTTATCTTTTTGGAGGTTTTTTCAATGAAACAAGGTACAGTAAAATGGTTTAACTCAGAAAAAGGTTTTGGATTCATCGAAGTTGAAGGTGAAAACGACGTATTCGTACACTTCTCAGCTATCCAAGGTGAAGGGTTCAAAACTCTTGAAGAAGGTCAAAAAGTGGAATTCGAAGTGGTTGAAGGTAACCGCGGACCACAAGCTGCTAACGTAGTTAAATTATAATAATCGAACCTAAAATATTAAGGCTTCCTTCCAATCTTGGAAGCCTTTTTTATTTGTCCGGGATTCGGAATCTAAAAAACAGCGGGTTTTTCCCGCTGTTTTTTTATTATTGTGCGGTATAACCTCCGTCCAAGACCACGGCTTGACCGGTGATTCCTTTGGCGGCATCGCTTGCAAGATAAAGGGCAAGGGACGCAATTTCATCGACTGAAATCAACCGTTTTTGCGGAACCAATGGATATAGCACTTCTTCCAACACATTTTCCACCGGGATATTGCGCGTTTTCGCCAAATCTTCAAATTGCCCCCGCACCAATGCTGTATCCACATAACCAGGGCAGATGGCATTCACCGTAATGTGATAAGGAGCCGTTTCAAGGGCCGCCACTTTTGTCAATCCGATGACACCGTGCTTGGCGGAGTTGTATGCGGATTTGCCCGCAAACCCGATCAAGCCGTTGATGGAAGCGATATTGATGATTCTCCCGAACTGCTTTTTCTTCATATGTGGAATCGCATATTTCATTGTAATAAAAGGCGCCGTCAGCATGATTTTGATCATCAATTCAAATTTTTCAGTGGGAAAGTTTTCGATGAATGACACATGCTGGATTCCGGCATTGTTGATCAAAATATCGATCGAGCCGTATGTTTCTACGGTATAGTCAATCGCCCGTTTTATTTGTTCTTCGCTCGTCACATCGCAGACGACGCTTGAAACCTGTCCGGGCAATTGTTTTATCGCTTGATCCAATTTTTCCTCGTTCAAATCGGAAATGACGACGTTTGCCCCCGCCTCAGCAAAGTTTTTGGCAATTTCAAACCCGATTCCTTGGGCACTTCCGGTGATAAAAAGCGTTTTTCCTTTCATTGACAGTACCTCCAACCGTTTATAATCCTAATGAGAATAAGATGATCGCAAGTATTGTTCCGAGCAGAGGAATGATGACGGTGAGCGCCCCCATTGCCGGATATGCGTCTTTATGGGATTCCTTCGCGATGGCCGTAATCGTGGTCACCACATAACCGCTATGGGGCAATGTATCCAAAGATCCTGAAGCAATGGCCACCACCCTGTGCAATTGTTCCGGATTGACTCCCATATCCAAATAATGGGGAGCAATTAATGGCAAGGCGATGGATTGTCCACCCGATGAAGATCCGGTGAGACCTGCCAGCACCGCAACCGCAATGGCCCCGCCAATAAGCGGATTGCCCGGAATGTTTGTCATGTAATCCACCGTTTGCAGGAAGGCAGCCGTCTGTTTCACAACACCGCCATATCCGACGACCGCAGCTGTATTGGCGATGGCGATTATTGCCCCTAACGCGCCATCCGCAATCGCTTTTTCCCGATTTTGCATATATTTGAAGCTCACAAGATAAGCCATGATGATGCCGCCGAGCAAAGCGATGATCAATGCGGATGTTCCCAACGTATCATGGAAAATGAAGGAAAATCCAAGAACGACGACCAACGGCAACAGACTGAGCAAAGGATTCGGAAGAGGGCGGATTTCTTCATGTTCAAATTGGTCGGATTCTTTTGCAACGAAAGTTTCACCTCTCGCCACTGCTCGTCCAATCATCCACTTTAACCAAAAATAACCGATAACGGCCATGAAAATGGCGACAATCAAACTCACTTGCCAACCTGCATAAGGTGTCGTTCCCAAGTGTTCAATGGGAATCCAGTTCTGGATTTCCGGAGAACCGGCAGAAGTCATGGTGAATGTGACGGATCCCAATGCCAATGTACCCGGAATAAACCGTCTTGGAAGGTTGGCTTCTTTGAATAGACTTAATGCCATCGGGAAAACAGAGAAGGCAACAATGAACAGGCTCACACCACCATAGGTCAAAACGGCACAAGCCACAACAATAGCCAAGATGGCGTGTTTCGCGCCAATCTTTTCAACAATCCATTTGGAGACGCTATCAGCAGCCCCACTGTCTTCCATCACTTTTCCGAAAATGGCCCCCGCCAAGAACATGAGCCACCAGGAACTGATGAATCCCGTAAAGCCGCCCATGTAGCTGGTAATAAAGTCCGGCGCACCTTCCGAAGCCAATTGCGGAAATATCGTAATTCCGCTGAAAATGGCTGCAAAGAATGCCGCAAAAGGCGCCGCAATAAGCAAGTTGACGCCGCGCATCGTCAAATAGATCATCAGCGCCAAGCTTCCCAACAGCCCGATGAAACCTAAAATCATCGGATTCCCCCCTTTAGTAAGTTACGAAATTTCTGTTAAAATTCAAAGATTTCTATTAAATGTGTATGTGACCGGAAATTGTTTCATTCTTTTTGATAGCCCTTTTCTATTAAATGGGTAAAAAGTCTAATAAAAAATAAAAAAGGAGCATCTTCCTCTTGATTGTGAGGAATTGCTCCTATTAAGCGGCAGGGGAGGGGAAAGATTATTCATCTTCCGTTGAGACCGATTCAAGGGTGGAGGTCACGATATATTTTTCTCCCTGATCCGTATCCATGATATATTCGGTTTTCACTTCTCCAAGCCCTTCAACAAAGTACTTTCTGTTGACGTAATTTTCACCGGATTCTTCGATTACAATGGCCTCATCAAAGTTTTTATAAGGTGTTTCGACAGGTTCATCGATTTTTATGATTTTCCAGTTGCCGAAGGATGTGCCAACCTCGATCGGTTTTGCAAAATACGTTTCAATAGGCTGCATGGACTTTATGTCTTCCATGTCCGGAAAAGCGGCATCAAGGTCCACCGGCTCTTTGTAAACAATCTCGATTTTTTCATCACCGATTTTATAAATGGTCATCATGGTCACACCGCCGTTATCGACAATTGTGCCCACATACTGATCGTCCAGCCAAGTCGTTTTTTCGGTATATGAAGCAAATTCATTGCCATCGCCCAAAAATTTCGCCGTCGATCCGTCCGGTTTTAAAAATTGGCTTAATTCCAATTCATCCTCCGGTTCTTCTTCCACCGCATTTTGATTATCCCCATTTTCTTCTCCATTAGGCGTTTCTCCGTTCACAGGTTCGGGATCGCCCGCATTGTCTTGTTGTTGGCAGCCAAACAGCAGAACCAGCAGAAAGATCATGGAAATTCGCATTGCTCTCATCACGCACAGCTCCTTCCGTTCTATATTACTTATTATTATAAAATGATATTAGTGCCCATACACTAATTTTTTAATAATTATATTATGTAAACTAGTTTAGGAATGGATAAATCCAAAAAAGCCATTCCTGGCCAAATTCAAATCCAAAAAAAGAGTGAATAGGGGAAACGCAATACTTTCCCCATCCACTCTTTTAAGGATTCTCATTTTTTTCTATTATAAAAGCCCTTGAGCTTCTTTCCACTCCAGGAATTCATCATATGTGCATTGCTTGTCGATGATGGAGCCGTCTTCCTGAATTTCAATGACGCGGTTTGCAATCGTTTGGATAAATTGATGGTCGTGGGATGTGAAAATCATCGCGCCTTTGAAGGCGATCAATCCATTGTTCAACGCTTGAATGGATTCCAAGTCCAAATGGTTCGTCGGTTCATCCAAAAGAAGCACGTTCGCGCCTGAAAGCATCATTTTGGCCAGCATGCAGCGGACTTTTTCGCCCCCCGATAATACGGAAGGGGATTTTTTCACTTCTTCGCCGGAGAACAGCATACGGCCCAAGAAACCGCGCAAGAACGTTTCCGTTTGATCTTCCGGAGAGAATTGGCGCAACCAATCCACCAGTGTTTTTTCTTCGCCTTCAAAGTATTTCGAGTTGTCCATTGGGAAGTAGGCTCTGGATGTTGTCACGCCCCATTTAAATGTTCCGCCGTCCGCCTGGCGTTCTTCCATCAAAATATCGAGCAATGCGGATTTGGCCATTGGGCTGCCAAGCAGCACGATTTTATCATCCCGGTTCATGATGAATCGAATATCTTTGAACAGCACTTTTCCGTCTTGGAGCGCTGTCAAACCGTCCACCGCCAGACAGTCGTTGCCGATTTCCCGGTTGATTTTGAAATTGATGTAAGGATATTTGCGGCTTGACGGTTTAATATCCTCCAATTGGATTTTTTCAAGCATTTTTTTGCGGCTTGTCGCTTGCTTGGATTTTGACGCATTGGCAGAGAAGCGGGCGATGAATTCTTGCAGCTCTTTGATTTTTTCTTCTTTTTTCTTGTTTTGTTCCTGCGCCATTTTCAATGCCAATTGGGAAGATTCATACCAGAAATCATAGTTCCCTACATAGATTTGGATTCGTCCAAAGTCCAAATCGGCAATATGGGTACAAACTTTATTCAAAAAGTGACGGTCATGGGAAACAACGATGACCGTGTTTTCAAAGTTGATCAAAAACTCTTCCAGCCAGCGAATGGCTTTCAAATCCAAGTGGTTTGTCGGCTCGTCCAATAAAAGGATGTCCGGCTTGCCGAAAAGGGCTTGGGCAAGCAATACTTTCACTTTATCGGAACCTTCCAAGTCCGCCATTTTCAAATAGTGCTTTTCATCGGGAATGCCAAGGCCATGCAAAAGGGTGGCCGCTTCGGATTCAGCTTCCCAACCGTTCAACTCGGCAAATTCGCCTTCAAGTTCAGCGGCGCGCATGCCATCTTCATCTGTAAAATCTTCTTTCATATAGATGGCTTCTTTTTCTTTCATGACGTCATACAGGCGTTTATGGCCCATAATGACCGTCTCCAGCACCGTATATTCGTCATATTCAAAATGGTTTTGCTTCAATACGGCTATCCGTTGGTCTTTTCCAACAATCACTTGACCTTCCTGCGGTTCAATTTCTCCAGATAATATTTTAAGGAACGTGGATTTGCCCGCTCCGTTCGCTCCGATAAGACCATAACAGTTTCCAGGTGTAAATTTGATATTCACATCTTCAAATAGTTTGCGATCGCCATAACGAAGACCTACATTACTTACTTGAATCATGTAAGTTCCTCCTTTGATACTACTTCAATGTATAAAAAAGATGGAATCCAGCGCCATTTTCTCTTTTACACATAATGCCACCATTATATCAGGAAGTGGGGCGAAAAGCTATAGAAGGTTTACATTCATTCGTAAAAGGGGAGGGGATTGGGGGAAAACATAGAAGCAAGAAAAAACGGAATTGGAAAATGTTTTGTTCTCCAATTCCGTAACGTGAAAGGTGAGTCTTGCCATTTTGAGATATGTAAGTTAAATGCATTTCTTCCTTCTGAACCACAACGTTGCAATCCATTTTTCGCCTGTAACGACCGGTAAACCGGCATGCAGTGTCAATTCATTTAATGTTTGATCGTTGTAAAAATATTCAAAGTATACCGCCATTCCTTTTTTCGGATACACTTTTAACCCCAGTTTTGGAAAATAAGTTTCTCCGCCATCTTCCACATCGCTCAAATATAAGACAAATGTGCAAATCCGGTTGTTGCTTGCAGCTCTGCTTGTCGCCGCAAAATAATCAAAATGCTCTTTATATTCTTGTCCGGGTTTATAGTTTAAAATATGTAACCCTTCCGCATGTTCCACAGGGATCCCCACAATGGAAGCAACCCGTTTTTCAATTCTTCTCACCATATCATCATTCACGTCTGCAAGAAATGCGCCGCTGCTGGTCCGGATGTCGCTGACAATTTTGTCTGCGCCGATTTTGGAACGCTGGAGTCGATCCTTTGATAATTCGATGAGTTTGTCGCATTCTTCGTCATCCAGCACCGAACCCAACACCACCACCAACGGCTGTTCGTATTTCACCAATACATCAATTTCCCTGTCTTCAACATATATTTTGTTTCCACTGAAGTTGAATAGGTTTTGCTCCTTTAAAGAATATTCAGCTCCAAGAATCGTCAAGCTCATTCCCTCCATTTAATGAATGTAAAAAAATGGAATAAAAAGGGATAAAAAGGATAAAATGCACATAATAATTTTACACTAATCTTCGTGTTTCCGCACTATCCTTTATAGAAAAAAAACGGATGAAACAGAAAAAAACATCGGCAAAGGAGAGGATTGAGCTTTTCCGCCTTTCAGCGCCCGTTTTCTTTCAATGCCATATCCGCCCCTAAGACACCGATGATTTTGCCTTCGCTTACTATCGGAAATGAAAGGGTAATGCAATAGTTTTTCGTGACTGCGGAGATATATGGTTCGGAAACATACTCTTTACCATTGATCGCTTCTTTGAACCATGGGCGCATTTTGGCGTTGACAAGTCCGGCAGGCGGGTTGGAGTAGATGAAGGTTCCATCCCTCCGATTGGTCCAAATCGTTTCCAACTGAGGATTCGAATATAGAATCTCATCGAGCAGTAGTTGATGAATCTTTTCATCCATACTTAGGAGAGTTTTGGATTGAACTTTTTGAGAAAGCATGTTTTTCACTTGCTTGACGAGGGTTTCATCATATTGGACGTTTTGTCCATTCTCATGAACCAGCGTTTGCAGTTCCGATGAGGTTTTTGTCAACGACTGATTGATGGAGCGGATATCTTCTATATTCTTGTGCTGTGTCCGTAAATCGGTTGTCACTTGAACGACGTATTTTTTATTTTCCAATGCCATATCCGCTATTTCCTGAAGGAGGTTTGCTATATCGACGACACTGTCCCTTTGTTCGTCCACCGATTCCGAAGATTCCTGCACCATCTTTGTGATGATGTTCAGTTTTCCTTTGAAAGACTCCAGCGCATCAAGTATTTTATTCATTTCATGAAAACCTTCATGCACTTGTGCCGTTTCCAATTTCACTTTTTCCGCAGTCGATTTGATCTCCGTTTGAATGATTTGGATGGTATCTCTTGTTTCCTCAACAGCCTGGGATGTTTGATTGGCTAAATTCCCAACCTCTTTTGCAACTACAGAAAACCCTTTTCCATGATCGCCAGCGCGAGCCGCTTCAATGGAAGCATTCAAAGCAAGGATTTTTGTTTTTTGTGAAATCGAACCGATTGTGTAGACAATTTCCTGAATTTTGTTGGAGTATTCAACCAGTTGATGCATTTGTTCAAGCAAGTCGTTGTGACTGCGGCTTAAATGTTCAAACTTCTGCTGCAGGGTTTGGAAAGAAACAAAAGAGTTTTGGAGTTCGGCGTAGGATGTCTGGCTGTTTGAAAGGATTTCTTGGGAAAACGATGATATGTGCAGAGCCGCCGCTTCGATTGCCTTCATTTTTTCAGAAGCTTCTTGAGAGAAGGAAACGGTTTGTTCACTGTGGGTAAACAATTGGGCGGTTTTTGCTTCTGTGGATTTGGAAATTTCCTCGAGCGACAGCGAAGTCAAATTCATTTGCTCCACAACGCCTTTTAATTGATCTACAGCCACTTGAATTTGTCCATCCATTTGAGGTGAAGAAGCGGCTTCTTTGTATTCGGTTTTCAAAGGAATCATTTTCATAAAAAACATGACGGCATCCCCCTTGTGCAAAATAACTCATTTATATAGAATAAAATATAACAATATTGGATTGTTTTTCAATAAAATATTCTAAAATAGATATATTAATTAAATTGATTTTTTATAATTGTTATCAATTATCACATAATACATCACTTATTTAGAGGCGGATAAGTTACTTCAGGATAATAAAATATATTAGTTTTTAATAAATATATTATGTAAACTAACTGATTGTCCGATTCTATGTATAAAAAAACAGCGGCACTTTTGCCGCCATTAAATTAACCATTCCAATGTTTCCGGATGAAATCGTCCCTTCCGGATTTTCTGCGATCTTCTTCATAGTGTGTGGGATTTTTTTTGTAATAATCTTGATGATAATCTTCCGCTTCATAGAAAGGGGCAGCCGGACGGATTTCGGTGACGATCGGCTTTTTGAAACGGCCGCTTTCTTCCAGCTGTTTTTTCGATTTTTCCGCCAGTATCCGCTGTTCTTCTGTATGATAAAAAATGGCTGTTTTATAGTTTTCGCCACGATCATGGAACTGGCCGCCATCATCTGTTGGATCGATTTGCATCCAATAGATTTCAAGCAGTTTTTCGTATGGGAAAACAGCCGGATCAAATTCGATCTGCACCACTTCCAAATGGCCGGTCGTTCCGGATTTCACCTGTTCATATGTAGGATTTTCAACGTGGCCTCCCATATAACCGGAAGTGACTTTCTCAATTCCGTCCCATTCCACAAAAGGCTTCACCATGCACCAGAAACAGCCGCCGGCAAATGTAGCTTTTTCCATTTTTTCACTTCCTTTTGCTTAAAATCCAATGCATTGCTACAAGATATCATTATAACAACAAAAACTGGAACTTTCATATGCAGGAAAAGCATTTCCTATGGGAGCATAGTATAATGATTGATAGAAGTGAACTTGTCCCAATCTTTCAACGTTCTATTATGATGAAGTCCAAAAGAATAAGGGGAAATAAGCATGGAAGATAATCAAATTCGAAGCCGGAGTGAAAAACGCTATAAGAAAAAACGGTTTAGAATAGGAAGATTCATTGTTTTGATTTTATTGCTGATCATTATTGGGGTCAGCGCCTATTCGATCCATCAATATCGGATCGGATTGGAACTTGCGGGAGATGCAGAAAAGGAAAAAATGGATTTTCTCCCTGATGAACAAACAGGAAACATTGTGAACTATTTAATCATCGGCGTGGACAGCAGGGGAGAGGAAAAATCCCGTTCTGATACGATGATGGTCCTTTCTTGGAATAAAGATACGAATGATATGAAGCTCGTATCCTTTATGAGGGATATTTATACGGAAATCCCCGGCTATGATTCTTGGAAGTTGAATACTGCCTACTATTTGGGCGGCGTTCAATTATTGAAGCAAACATTGAACGAAATGTTCGATATTCCGATCCATCATTATATGGTGATGGACTTCCAAAGCTTTGAATCGCTCATAGACATCATTGCCCCGAATGGTGTCGAAATTGATGTGGAGAAAGACATGTCCGCTTATATCGGGGTGAGCCTGAAAAAAGGCGTGCAACGGTTAAACGGCAAAGAGCTCCTTGGCTATGCCCGATTCCGTCATGATGCCCAAGGGGATTTCGGCCGTGTCGAACGGCAGCAAAAAGTCATTGAAGTGTTGAAAGAGGAAGTTATGAAACCGGCAAATATTAAAAACCTGCCGAAATTTATCGGTGCCGCACAAGGCTACGTTCTTACGGATATGACTTCAGGGGAAGAGTTTAAAACGGTGCTGTCCGTATTGGCAGGCGGAAAACCTTCCATCGAAAAAATGACCATACCGGTGGAAGGAACTTATTGGTTCAACTCTTACCAGCATGCGGGATCAGTCATTGAAATTGATTTGGAAGCGAACAAGAAAGAATTGCACGAATTTTTAGGAATTGGTGGATAGAAAAGTTTTCTTCCAATTATTTTTCGTGATAAAATGATTTTGTCGAAAAATGATGAGGTGATTTTTTGGAAAGAGAGAAAGAATTGGAAAGTGAAGTTAATCGATCAAAGGAATCGAAATTTTTTTCAACAAAGTTTATCCGTTTTCTCGGAGGCAAAAATTTATTATTCACACTGATTGTACTTTTGTTATTGGGGCTCGTTATCTATATTTTTGATAAGATTTCCTTTATTTTCTATCCATTTCAGGTTTTATTCGAAGTTGTCATATTGCCCGGTGTACTTGCGGTCATTTTATATTACTTGTTCAGACCAATATTAAAATTTTTGGAACGATGGATTCCGCGAATTTGGTCCATCTTTTTGATTTTTCTCTTGGCGATTGGAGCCATCACTTTGCTGGTGTTGCTTGTATTTCCGTTTTTGCGCGAGCAATTCACCAATTTGGTTTATGAATTTCCCGTTTACTTCAAAGCGGCTGTCGAAGGGGTTGTCACATTTTTAAATAATTCCGGCGTCAGCGATTTATTTTCAAAATATAACATCAATTACGACCGGGTATTGACGGATGTGACGGACAATTTAATTACAACCGTAAGAGAAACCCTTACGAATCTGGCATCGACTCTCGCCAGCGGGATTACGGGATTCGTTTCCGCGGTGACAGGCTTCATTTTATCGCTGGTGACCGTTCCTTTCATTTTGTTTTACCTGTTATATGAAGGGGAAAAACTTCCAAAATTTATATTGAATATCCTTCCGCCGCGCGCGCGCAATGATGCGGCCAAGGTAATGAAGGCAATGGACCACCAAATCAGCCATTACATATTAGGTCAAATTTTAGTTTCATTTTGCATCGGGATCATGATGACGATCGGCTTTCTCATCATCGGATTGGATTACGCCTTCCTGTTAGGTTTCTTGGCGATGATCACGAGCGTTGTTCCATATTTGGGTCCAGCCATTGCCATCACACCGGCCATCATCATTGCACTGGTGAATTCTCCATTCATGGTGTTGAAACTGATTATCGTTTGGACGATTGTCCAGCTCATTGAAGGAAAACTCATTACGCCTAATATTATGGGCTCATCCTTAAAAATCCATCCCATCACCATCATTTTTGTATTGTTGACGGCGGGTTCTTTGTTCGGCGTTGCCGGTGTGGTTCTGGGGATTCCGGGTTATGCGATCTTAAAAGTGTTGGTGTCTTACTTATTTGAATTGTTCAAAAAGCGTTATAACCGCTATGAAGAAGATGATTCTTACAAATATAAAGTGGATTGAATCGGCTGAAATTTCGGCCGATTTTTTTTCTTTATATCGGCAAATAAAGCAAATCCAATGGCAGATTGACAGGATTCCGGCAAATGAAAAAGCTATCATCCAATTTTGATTGGATGATAGCCGATTCAGAACCGACCCTTTAGATGTTCAACTTTTTCAATCGCCCGATTGCTTCCTCCAACAGTTCCTTTTCTTGGACAAGGGCAATGCGGACAAAGCCTTCCCCTTCAGAACCGAAGGAAGTGCCTGGCACCATCACGACACCCGCCTGTTCAATGGCTTTAAAGGCGAAAGAAACACTGTCGATGTCAAATGGATATTTTGCCCACACAAACATGCCTCCGTCCGATGGGGCATATTCCCAACCGATTTTTTCAAGCCCTTTTGTAAGAACATGATGTCTTTCCGAAAAAGTTTTCCGCAAATGGTCGGTAATGATTTCTGAATGATCCAAGGCAAGGGCTGCGGCGGACTGAATCGGTTCAAAAATGCCGTAGTCCAAATTGGATTTCAGCTGCTTTAAAATTTGGATCATTTCACTGTTTCCGACGATGTAAGCCACCCGGGCGCCAGCCAAACTGAAACTTTTGGATAAAGAATTGATTTCCATTCCAACTTCTTTTGCACCAGGGGCGTTTAAGAAACTGACCGGACCATCGCCGGAAAAGTAAAATTCCGAGTAGGCGGCATCATGCAGGACGATGATATTATGTTTTTTTGCGAATTCAACCACTTCTGTGAAATATTCAATCGATGGCATGGCTGGAACCGGATTGCCGGGAAGATTCAAAATCATCAATTTCGCTTTGGTTGCCACTTCTTCAGGAATGGCCGACAAATCCGGAAGGAAACCTCTCTCCTTATTTAACGGTATGTAATATGCTTCCGCCCCTGCCAAATGGATGCCTGCCATATAAGCGACATAGGCGGGATTGGTCGTAAGGATAATGTCACCGGGATCACAAAAGGCGATTGGCAGATGCACCAATCCTTCCTGGGAACCCATCGTCAGCAGCACTTCCGTATCGGCATCGAGTTCCACTTTGTTTACCCGCTTGTAGTAACGGGCCACCGCTTCATTGAATTCCTTTGTCCCTGTCAATGTATATCCATAGGCATTTGGATGTTTGCTTTTCTCCGCCAAATGATTTCTTATCATTTCATGGGGTGGAAGGTCAGGACTTCCGAGACTTAAATCAATGATTTTCGTACCTTTTGCTTGTTGCTTGTTTGCATATTCTTTCAATTGGCCGAATATTGCTGGCTGGAATAATGACATCTTCTTGGATGGTACAATATTCAAAATAAACACTCCTTAAGATTGACGAATTCAAATCGTAAAAATATTTTAACATATTTTTATTCTTTCAAAGTTGTAAAAATAAAGGATTTTGCTTTCCACCCAGTTTTTGTATATGATACTAGAAAAGAAGTGATGGAGTTGAAAGAATGAAAGTATATTCTTTAAGCGGTCCGAGCGGGTCAGGGAAGAGTACAAGCGCTTTGCAATTTGCCCATGATCATCAAATCGAAGCCATCATCGACGATGGGTTGTTGATCAAAAACGGGCAAAAAATTGCGGGCACGTCGGCGAAATTTGAAAAGAACACGATCCGGGCGGTCCGGAGAGCGATTTTTCAGGATGAAGCCCATCGGAAAGAAGTGATGGAAGCAATCAAAAAGCAGAACATCCAATCCATATTGATCATCGGCACAAGCGATAAAATGACGAAAAAGATTGCGGAACAGCTGGAACTCGGCCCGATCCAACAATTTTATTATATTGACGATATCCGCTCAAAAAATGAAATCAAATTGTCCCAATTTATCCGTTTCACCCAGGGGAAACATTTGATGCCCATCCCATATCGGCAAGTGGAACAAAATTTTTTCAGACGAATCATCCAAAAGGGATTTGATATATTTACGAAAAATCGGGTGAAGTTGGGGGAAACGACCATTGTCCAACCGGATTTCCACCGGCAAACCATCGATATATCGCCGAATGTTTATCTCGATTTGATCAAATATGTCGTTTCGAACCATCCGGCGGTTGCGAAAGTGGATTCCGTCCAATTCACCATGAAGAAGTTCCAGCCGAAGATTTATGTATCCCTTCATATTAAAACCCCGGTTGATTATGATGTGATCGAGAAAATGGAGCAGTTACAAAAACAGATTTCCGTCCAGTTTCAACGCCATTTTGAATTTGAACCGATGCATATTCTCATCTTTTTGAAAGGCATAATGTAAAATGTGGTTGACTTATCGCCAACCACATTTTTTGTTTAGCTTTTTCTTGTAAATTGAGGCAAACGTTTTTCAACAAACGCGCGGACGCCTTCAGGAAAATCGATCGGATCTACAAAAGGCGTCGAACCTTGCCAAAGAACCGGAGCGGAATCGATGCACTCTTTTACCGAATTTTTCACTGCCAGCAGTGAGGCAGGGGACATGCTGGCCACCAATTTTCCCAAGCGGATGGAAAAGCGCGTCAATTCTTTTTCAGGCACCAAATAGTTCAACATGCCCGCCCGATAAGCTTCTTCCGCTTTGAATGTGCGGCCGGTGAAAACAAAGTCTTTCGTTGTGGATGGGCCCACCAAATCCACAAGACGTTTGGCAAATTTATTATTCAACGTAATGCCCAGTTTGCCGACAGGAATGCCCATGCGCGCTTTTTCAGAACCGATGCGTATATCACATGCCAATGCAAGCTCCAGTCCGGCGCCCATGGCAGGTCCGTTGATCACTCCGATGGTCGGGAGCGGTAAATTCTCGATTGTCGAAATCGTATTTTCCATTCTGACAAACGCTTCTTCCGCTTCTTCCAACGACATCCGATTGAATTCCTTTATATCTGAACCGGCTGTAAAATTCTCACCGGAACCACGGAGGATCAATACTTTGTTTTTTGGATTTTCAAGGGATTGTTTTGCGATTTTGGCTAGTTGATCCCACATATTGGCTGTCAACGCGTTTTTCAATTGAGGGCGATGGATTGTGATGATGGCCAAACCGGCTGTTTCTTGATAGACAATTTTTGCTTCTTCTTCTTCAAGTCTCATCGTACGAACTTGCATCCTAAATACCTCCTTCACATTAGTTCCATCTTACTTGAAAGTGAAACATCATCCTAGAGTTATTTCAATATTCATAAAAAATCAAACAATATTCAGAAATTATCTGTTTTATAACAGTTTCATCCCACCAAAATGGCGTATGAACGAAAAAAGGCTAACCTATATTATAATAGGTTAGCCATCCCATGTTAATGTTCGTATGAAACGAGATAATCATCCGATTTGATCCATTTAAATTTTTTCTCAAAGACTTTAATGAAAATGAGATTTAAAATGACAGGCAATGCGATGAACATCACAGTTGCAATGGTAATGCTTTTAAAGTTCCAGCCGACCAGATCCAAATATTTCAATGGTCCCACGAATCCAGCGAGACCAAATCCCGCGCTGTACGGTGTTCCCACAATTTGAAGAACCCCTGATAAAGCACCGAGAATCGCGGCTGTAATGATCATTGGATAGGCAATGCGCGGCTTCATGAAGAAATTGCGCATTTGAATTTTGGCTGATGCAAGATGGGCGATGGCAGTCCCTAAATTATTCGCTTTATAGGCGGCAATGCACATGCCGACACCTGAAGCCGCCACACCGAGGTTTGCCGCTCCCGCTGCGACCCCTGAAATCATAATGGCGGTAGCAACACCGATCGTTGAAATCGGTGAGAGAATCAGAATGGAGAACACCATTGCGATTAACATACCCATGAACACAGGTTGTAAATTTGTTAAGTAGATAATGCCTTCCCCAATGGCCAAACTTGCATCACGAACGTAAGGCAAAATGGCCAAACCGATTAAACCGGGAATGAAAATGGTAAGGGCCGGCATCAATAACAATGTCCAATCCTTCAATTTCACATCTAAGAATTTTACGAATAATGTGGCAATGGCTGCCGTAATCCCGATATTGATGACCGTTCCAATCCCCGCCATCGTAATGACCCCATTTTCATCCATTGTCGTTACACCGCTGCCGATAAAAGCTGCAAGTCCGATGGAACACATTTGAACCGGATTCAGTTTGAATTGGATTCCGATCAGAACCCCCATAATCACCGGCAGTAAGCTCATCACAAGTACAGAGGCGTTCAAAACGGCGGTCAAGAACGTTTCAAGGGGCCCTGCATGTGGAATAATCAATTTTAATATTTCTCCGACAAGAGCATTAGGGATCAAACAAACCACAATCCCTAAACTCATTCCCGTTAATAATTTACTGAAGAAATCTTTCATCGTTGCAAAACCCTTTCTGTTAGAACTGTTTTAATAGTGGAAATATTGTATATTAATATAGTAAATTATATATAAAAATAATATTTTATCAACTATAAATATTTTGATAATTCATATTAAAGATAAATTTTTGAAGGTTAAATATCCTTTGTTTATGGGTTTAATCGAGCAAAATTAGGTTTGGAAAAGAAAAAAGCGGCATCTATTTATTATTTTTTCACTAGCGTCGCATAAATAAGTTTTGAAATTTCAGATTTTATTTTTCTGGAAAATTAGCGAAAAACGAAAACACCTAAATAAAGGTAGTAAACATCCATTTTTTACCTATAGCTTAAGACGAGTGCAACAACGACAAATCAACCTTTAAGGAACGCTCATCCCTTCGATTTTCCGTAACCAAATGTGTGCAGATTTCCATAAAGCTGCTTTCAAATATCGACTTATTTGTAACGTACTTCGGTCACTATTAGTGTTCAACTGAGCTAACACATTTAAACAGTATACAATCATCGCTACGTATACTTGGTTGTGTACGGCTTGTTCACTGTGGCCGTAGAACTTCTTGATATTCAAGTGTTGTTTCATCCATTTGAAAAAGAGTTCAATGGCCCAACGTGACTTATAGAT
Source organism: Ureibacillus sp. FSL W7-1570 (assembly GCF_038593265.1). Taxonomy (GTDB): domain Bacteria; phylum Bacillota; class Bacilli; order Bacillales_A; family Planococcaceae; genus Ureibacillus; species Ureibacillus suwonensis. Next base: position 714,275 of record NZ_CP151979.1, on the reverse strand, counting down.
TTCAGCGATTTCATCTGCATCCATATCAAAACGATTCGTCAGTAAATGAAGTTCATTTCCTTTTGTATCCAACAATTTGATGAGACGGAACGCGTTTTCAGAACGATTTTGCGTGGTTCCAATAACCACCATTTCATCGGAGAATACAGGCGAATCTTCAGGTAACGAAAATCGTTCTAACACACGGACGACAGCGTTTTTTCGTAAACGTGAAACAAAGAAATACCCATCATCCGTCATACGGTCAAATCGCTCATAATCTAAGTATCCACGATCGAACACGTACAGGCATTCTTGATCATCAATGAATACCTCTAATTGACCACGATCATGTTCGATTGCGTTTGTCAGTACGGCCTTGTCGGGATAAGAAAGTCTTTTTTCCATGAATACAAGACGCAAGTGAAGCTTCACGCCCGATTTTGTTTTTCGGAACTCTGCCCATTTGTGGTTCGTCAAATTCAGTGGCAACGTACTCGAATCAATGATTTTTAGTGGCGTTGTCAGCTTTCTTCGCTTTTGAAAATGTGTTTTCTCATGAATTTGAGCCACTAAATCAAGAAAAATCGATTGAAAGAAAACCGTTGGAATGGCATTGATTCGTCTTCCTAATTGGGAAAAGCTAATCGATGGAAGACCTGTTGCACGTTGTAATTCTTCAGAAAAAACAGCGTCACTTAAAGCTCGCAAACTCTCGGTTTCATGTAATTGAGCGTACAACAGTAATTTCAGAAATGAAGCCATATAAAGCTTCTTTGTATAGTAATCTAAATGATAGGCTTTCACCATATCGTCAAATAAGTTGAAATTAATTGGTGAAAACCATTGTTCAAATGATGTTTTTCGTGTAAACTTATCCATAATCGTGATTCCTTTATATTGGATTTGGATAGGTTTACTACCACCAAACCATTATAAAGGATTTTTTTATGGAAAAATATAGTTACAGAAAATTCAGATTTATTATGTCTATTGATATTTTTTATGCGACACTAGTGTTATTTTTTATCAAAATATTTTAGTGAAAGAAGTTTTTATAAAAAAATAAAAACTGTCCAAAAAAGCGGTTAACCCGTTTTTCAGACAGCCCGATCGCAAAATGAAACATCCTATTAGGATGTGGTTGTTTTATTCGTTTCAATGTCAAATCCTTTTCGCTGAATCAACCGGGGTGCGGCTGAAAGGAGAAGCACGATCAAAATCGAGCAGAAAATGGCCGCGCCAATCATCGTTGCACCATTTACGACCAACGAATAGATCACCGGGGACATTCCTTCCGGCGCATATTCCGCCCAGAAAACGACACCCGCAAGAAAATGCCAAAAATACCGGGCGATACTTCCCAGGAAGACGGCCAATACAGCCAAAATCAATCCTTTTGCTTTCCTCTTCTCTGCAAAAAAGGCGATTTGTATCTGTTTATACAATAATCCGGCAAAACCGACGAAAGCAAAAGCGACAAAATATTCGATTAAGAATTGCACTATATTTAATATATAGGCATCCCCCGTGACCACTTGCAACAACCCCCAAATAAACCCGGAAATCACGCTGACAGTGAACCCCCAACGGAAAGCTAAAATGAAGATTGGCAACATGGCACAGGAAACCGACATCCAGGGCCCCAATTGGATCGATGGCAGCAAATCCAAAATTAAAGCGAATGCCGCAAAAAACGCCGCTTCAATGAGAGCCTGCAATTTAATTTTTTTCATAAAAAAATTCTCCCCTCCATAAAATGGAAACCTCAAGGGGGAGAATATGTATGGAGAACTCCTCGTCCGCCATTCAACATATATCCAAAATCCCACAATCCCTGCGCAAGCATTATCTTACAGGTTCGAAGGGTCAGAACAACGAAAAGCTGTTCACTCTCAGCATAAAGCTCCCCCTGTGGTTTCAATCATGATTTTAATTTTGTCGCTCTAAGTATAGCTTTAAAGATCGTATTTGTACAGGGGATAGGAAGTTTTATATTTAAAAATGGAAAATTCGCTTTTGGTATCCAAATAAAAACAGATCTGTTTAAACCAGAGGAAATGCTGGCGGCGTTCGACGATTTTCCTGCCGCATTCTACTATCCATCCTTGTTTGTTGCAGTTTTGAATCCTGGATTAAATAGCACTTTTTCATTCATGGCGAAAAGAAAATTTATTATAATAATATTCATAAAATCCCATGAAAGGAGAATAATGATCATATGATGAAACAAGCCGTTTTCGAACAATTGAAACAGGCGATGAAAGAAAAGGATGCTGTTGCAAAAGGAGTTCTTACATTATTAAAATCCGCCTTGGATCAAGCGGAAAAAGAAAAAGGTTCCGAACTTTCCCATGAAGAAGAAATTGCGGTTGTCAATCGTGAAGTGAAACAGACCCATCAAGCCCTTGAAGGAGCAAAGCAAGCAGGCCGTGAAGATTTAATCGAAAAGGAAAACCGCAAACTGGAAATTTTGCAAAGTTTCTTGCCAAAACAATTATCTGAAGAGGAAATTGCCAATGTTTTAACAGAAGCAGGCATTTCAAAAGGAATGAATATGGGGGAGGCGATGAAAATCGCAAAACCGCTCCTTGCAGGAAAAGCCGATGGAGCAACGATCGCGAAAGTGGTAAAAAGCCTCATTTAAGATCAAAAAGACTTGTTTAAAAATTTAGACAAGTCTTTCAACTTTTTGTTGACAGCAAAATAAAACTGTACTATATTAGAATCATAAAACAACAACTGTTATAGTACAAATCAAAAAGGAGTGTTTTTTATGACTACTTATCAAGAAGGCTATGAATATTACGTTTCCAAATGCGAACAATTCGGTCTGGAACCAATCAATTTTTCAATTTTCGTTGAGCATCTATCCCAAGAACAATTGGATCAATTCAACGAACATGCACGAAAAACGAAAGAACAAGCAAATGCATAAGAAAATCGCGAATATATTCTGTAACCATTACAGATCGCAGAAAAGAGAGGTCATACACTTGTCTACATTAAACATACGAGCCAGTTAACAACCTTGCTTGTCGAGTTGCCGCAAGCAAGGTTGTTTTATTGGTAAAAAAAAAACACCATTTTCATTGAAAATGGCGTCCAAAAACTGCTATTCATCCAGCAAATCAAGAATTTGTTTGTATTCGGGTGCGCCGATGCTGTTATAATATTGGAACAGCAATTCGGAATTCACTTTGATTTTGTCTTTATGATTCAAATACATTTGCACCGTCAAAAAGCGGATAATTAACGGTACAGGTTTGTCGTGGTTGAACTGATTCATATGCTTTTCAATGAATTCTTCGGATAAAACGCAACTCAAATTATTGCCAAGACACTCAAAATCGACGAATTCGATATGCTCTGTCAAGAACTCATCCGTCAGGTGTTTATTATATAAACAGGCCGCTTTCCAATCGATGCGATCTTTGTAGCGGTTTAGCCAATGGGGCTCCAAAATGGCACTGATCAATGAGATTTGCTGCTTGCTGTATTTGTCAAATTGTTCATCCATTTCTTCGTTTGTCGGTTTTTTATAGCCCATATCATCATATAATTGGGAAGCGAGGGAAGGGATGCCTTTCACCAAATGTTCACTTCCAAGCCACTTATATGGGCCGCGGTCGAATTCAAAGAATTGAAATTCGACTTTTTCCTCATCTTCTTCAAATAAATCATCATCCAACAAATCAATGGTTGCATATTCGCTGAAATACGTATCATCCTCAATAAACGTATCAATTTCATCACCAAAATGCGGATTGATTTCCATACCATTTCGAATCAATTCTTCGACCAAATATTTTTTAAAGGATGAAGAAAGCCTTGCAAGCACCGGGTAATTATATTGCAATGCAGAAACATCCACCATATCCAAATGATCAATCAAATATTTTTCCGAAATTTGATCGCAAGCATAGCATACATATGCAAAATCCACATATTTTAAATAAGGCTCGAAATCAGTCGGATGGAGCTTTATTAAACGATATCGCCAATAACAATAATCGATAATGAATTCCTTTGATAAATGCGGATTTTCCCTACGGATTTCTTCCGCGCTCTGTTCATCAATGATCGGACCATAATGGACAGGAATCGATTTGACATCAAAATCTTCAGGAATGTTCAATCTTGCAAGCGTCTTTTTCGGATCGAATCGCTTTCTTCTGCTCGGATGGGTTTTAAAGGTATATGTGCCGATGGATCCCCGTTCGTCCAATAAGATATAAGATAATTCTTGTTTTTGGTCCCTCGTCAATTTCGTGCCTTTCGGGAATTTCACAGCAGCAAAATACGTGATATCATCCAGGTTGTAAAAAAATTTATATTCACCTTCCCGTGTAAATTCGGAACGGGAATTGTTTTTCTTCCAATATATCAACGCGCCTAAAATGGGCGGATAGTTCGAAAAATAGACATTGGCGATAGAGAAAATATTATGGGACAAAGATTCATCATATACCGCTTTAATAAATTCGATTTTCTTAATTTTTAGCATGTTCGACCTCCATATACAGCTATTATATACTTTTTGGAGAAATAACGGGGTATAAATCGATGAAATCATTCAAGAAAAATGAACAAAAAGTCTTGTTTTATGTATACACGGTCCATCTTGTAAATTTTATGAAAGTTATATCATAATCATGATTCAATTGCAGTGAATATATTGAAATTTAACAAAATCTCCAATTTATGAAACCTGTAACCTATTTTTTTATTCTGAAACAGCTTTTCCTTTCCTTTTGTTCTCCGTCATACATATCCATTCATTTCCTTCGTATAATCCATTTCCCGCATCTTCCGGGCGCAAAACGCGCGTTCACCAATGAGCTGATGTTGAAGCGTTTCTTATGTTCGTTTATAATGCGCGATTATTTTCCGGTCTTGTTCAGCCGGTTCAATTTGATAGGAATGGGCATTTGTTGAAAGAGATGTTCATTAGATTTTCTTCTATAAATAAAATATAAATTTTTGTTTTGAACCTGGTACATATGACTCAGTTCGCATAAAAAAATCTGCATTTATTATAGTAACTTCAAAAATGGAGGTGAATGATGGCATGGAAAAACACTTGGAGTTTGATTTCGGCGAAAAAATTTATGTAACAGGCAACGGCTTCAACAATACGCAAGGAATTTTCATCGCATTCCAAGATAATTTCCTTGTTTGGGTTTCTTATGTGAACGGCGAGACTAGATTATTATCAACAGATACTACAGGCCTAACAATCGCTCGCTGATAATGGCATTTATATAAAGGAAGTCGGGATATCAGGGCCAGAACACCCTTCTTGGCCATGCGCCAGTTGGAAAACTGGCGCATATATTTTTTGGTACATAGATGGCAAAACGTTTGGCGAAATATCCCATAAAAACAGTTTCATGGTATATTAGGCAATGGAAAATTAAAGGAAAAGGTGATACGGATGAAGTTTGTTTTTACTTGAATGGAACCATAGTCTTTATAGGACAACCGATATCGGAAAAGATTTTAGATTCGTTGCAGAAGGTCAGGGAAGACGGCCATGAAATTGTCTTTGCTTCTGCAAGACCGATACGGGATATGCTGCCTGTTATCGATCATACATTTCATCAGTTGCCGATGATCGGGGGAAATGGTTCTCTGATTGGGAAGGAGGGGAAAGTGGTAAAAAGCCATCCTTTTCCGGAGCATGTGCTGAAAGAAATGAAACGGTTGATTGTTCGATACGAAGCCACGTATTTAATCGATGGGGAATGGAATTATGCTTATACAGGACCTCTCTTGGAGCTTTCAAATAAATATCGGTCTGTATCCGTGGGTTAAAATCTTTTTCAAGGAGAAAACAGGATGAAGAAGTCACCTAAATAATTGAAAATAAGAACATTTGTTCTTATAATGTTAAATGAGCATATATTCTATCTTGTAAACAGTTTTTCTTGGAGGGGGGATTGTGTGCCAAGAAAACGCGGAATTTCGGATGAAATGATCATTGAAATGTATACCAGCGGCAAGCCGGTGAAGGAAATTTGCGAAATGACCGGACTTACGGATCGCGGTATCCGTTATGTATTAGAGAAAAATCAAGTAAAGAGAAGGAACGTGGGACAGCCGAGAAAACATAAGGTGAATGAGGATTTTTTCAAAGTTTGGACGGATGAAATGGCCTGGGTTTTAGGTTTGTTTGTGACAGATGGAACGGTCAATAACCGGTTAAACACGATTTATTTTTCTCAAAAAGAGGAGCGGATTTTGAAACTGATCGCCAACTATATGGAAGCGGATTATGTAATAGTTCCGCCGGGAAAAACAAGGACCGTGCCCGTTCTTGTCATCCATTCCTGTGAAATCAAAAGGGATCTTGAACGGTTGGGAATTACGGCGAACAAATCATTGTCCCTGAAATTCCCGCCAGTGCCCGATCAATATTTGCCTTCCTTTATCAGAGGCGTGATTGACGGGGATGGTTGGATTCAAGATAAAGGGTATGTTATGAACATCACTACTGCAAGTGCAGAATTTGCAAATGGCTTGTATAATGTTATTGTAGCATGGGAATTGAGATCTGAAATATCAATTGAAAAAACTAGGTCCGGCAGAGATATTTATCGTGTCTGGGTCAAAGGAAAAGACAGTCTTTCTAAACTGGCAAAAATCATTTATTCAAATTGCAGTGAAAATTTTATTCCGTATAAAAAAGAACGATTAATTCAATGGTTTAAAAAATAGGAGGTGGACTATTTTGTGGAAATTGGTAAATGGGAAATTATTACAAACTATTGATACTTCAAGAATTAAATATAAAACTCGTATAAGCAAAGCCTTGTTGGATGATTTAAAAATCATGGCAGATAAGAATAATACTTATGTTGGATATTTACTTGAAAATGGCTTTGAAAATATATTAAAGGAGAATGCAATAACATTTGATAAAAAAAACCGTCCAAAAGATCGAGTAGAATTTCGTACAACATGTGATAAAGAATTGCTTGAGAGATTAAAAAAATTTGCAAAAGACCACCAATTGAATCTAAACGATGTTATTGAAGCAAGTGTTGCATACATAAACACAAATGATGTAAAACAAGAAAGTTGGAGATATAGAGTAGAATACGAAGGCGAATAGCGCCTTTTTTTATTCGGCAAAATAGGGACCCCGACATAATATATCTTATCGGAAGTAATATCTCATAATCCAAGAATACTTCTAATAGTGAGACAGAAGAAGAATTCTTGTTCTTTTTTTGATTTTCCGACATTTTTTTCCGAAACCGATGTCAAATATTTGTTGCAAAATAATAATAATATAGCTTTTTAAGTTCGATCAAAATATGCAGTATAATAATTTTATGATTATAAATCCACTATTTTCATCAAATTATTATTACCTGAAATCAATGTTCTGTTTTCCAATAGTCATTTCCGCATTATTTTTTTCAATTTTACCTATTAAATATTTATTTGTTCCCTTTTATCTGCACTACATTTGATCCTTTTGTTGTTTTCACGCAAAAATTTTCTCTTTTAATCAATTTTTTTCGCAAAAAAATTTGAATAATTTATAGAAAAAGTATTGCAATTTTGTGAACCGCTCTATAAAATTGAAATTGTAAAATTCTTAAACTAGAATTTTACGAACATGATACAGAAAAAACGTTCAATTTTAAAGGGGGTATGTTTATGGCGAGAGAAAACGGTAAAAATATCGACTACGAAAAAATCGCCAATAGTCAATCGTTCAGACGGTTATCGAAAAAGAAAAACTCGTTTCTCTGGACGATGACGGTAATCTTCTTTGTTCTTTACATGTTGCTACCCGTCTTGACATCCTACACACAAATTTTGCACCAAAAAGCAGTTGGGGAAATTACATGGGTATGGTTTTACTCCTTTGGACTATTCATCATGGTTTGGGGACTGGCACACTTCTATGTAGGGAAAGCAAACAAATTTGACAAAGAAGCGAAAGAAATTATCGATGAATATGAAAGGGGTGCTGGTCAATGAGTGTACCATCCATAGTAATGTTCTTATTGATCGTAGGAATCACGTTGTATATCACTTATTGGGCTTCCAAAAGAACTAGCACTGCGAGCGAATTCTATACTGCCGGGGGCGGACTGAAAGGTTGGCAAAACGGGCTTGCTATTTCAGGGGACTATCTATCTGCGGCTTCATTCTTAGGGATTGCAGGTTCTGTTGCATTATACGGTTATGATGGCTTCTACTTCTCTATCGGTTATCTAGTAGCTTACTTGGTTGTATTATATATCGTTGCCGAGCCACTTCGTAACCTTGGTAAATTCACATTGGCCGATATGATCACAGCTCGTTTCGAAATGGCCAAAGTTCGTGGAGCTGCTGCTTTAAGTACAATTGTAATCGTTTTATTCTACATGATTGCACAGCTGGTTGGTGCAGGAGCACTTATTCAGTTATTATTCGGTATTCCTTATTGGGTGGCTGTTCTAATCGTAGGTGTCATGATGACAATTTACGTATTGTTCGGTGGAATGACTGCTACTTCATGGGTACAAATCATTAAAGCTGTTCTATTGATGTTTGGTACTGCTATTATTTCTTTCTTAGTATTATTGAAATTTGATTTCAGTATTGTCAGAATGTTCTCGGAAATGACAACTGCCACTGAAGCTGGAGAAGCATATTTGAATCCGGGATTGCTTTATAAGAGCGGTATCAATACAATTTCCACACTATTGGCGTTAGTATTGGGTACTGCAGGACTTCCGCACATCCTAATGCGCTTCTTCACAGTAAAAGATGCCCAAACAGCGCGTTCATCTGTAATTTGGGCTACATGGATCGTTGGTCTTTTCTATGTATTGACAATCTTCTTAGGATTCGGAGCAGCTGCATTCGTTGGTAAAGATACAATTGTTGCCGCAAACCCTGCTGGTAACATGGCTGCACCGTTGCTTGCGGAAGCTTTAGGTGGAGACATCCTGTTCTCATTCGTATCCGCCGTTGCATTCGCGACAATCTTGGCGGTAGTTGCAGGTTTGGTACTTTCCGGCGCTTCTGCTCTATCTCACGACATTTACGGTCAAATTATTAAGAAAGGTAATATTACTGAAAAAGAACAAGTTGTTGCAGCTCGTATCGGTTCATTAGTCATTTCAGTAATTTCCATCTTATTGGCATTAGGTGCACAAACACTTAACGTTGCGTTCCTGGTATCATTAGCATTCTGTATTGCAGCATCTGCTAACTTACCAGTTATTATCTATACAATCTACTGGAAACGCTTCAATTCAAATGGAGCTGTATGGGCTATCCTTGGTGGTTTGATTACTGCATTAGTACTTGTGGCAGTTTCACCAAACGTATGGAACCCAGAACCAGGTAAAGCCATTTTCGTGGGTACACCACTTGTAAGCTTAACAAACCCTGCGATTGTTTCCGTACCTGTTGGTTTCATCTGCGGATGGCTTGGTACAGTCTTCTCTAAAGAAGCGGATTACGCAAAATACAGCGAAGTTGAAGTTCGCGCACAAACTGGTATTTCAGTAAGCAAAGTCTCCCACTAATTGAATCGCTTACATTCATCCTTATCTTTCTATTTTCCTTGAGTAGTAATACTCAAGGATTTTTTTGTACAGCCAATACTATTCAAAACCAGGCAAGTTGGGGAGGGGGTTGAATAGTTGCCCCTCCCCTTCCCTACTCTCTCGATAATATGACAATAGTAAACAGAATCAATAAAGAACCAAGCCAATCCATCCATCCGAAAGGCACCCCTAAAAAGACGACGGAAGTGAAAGCGGCAGATAATGGTTCGGCACAGGCAAGCAGGCTCGTTTCTGAAGCAGTCAAATATTTTAAACTATCCAAATAGAAATAGAATGCCAAGACTGTTCCACAAATCACGACAAACAAAAAGGCAAAGTTTGTTGTCCAATGCCATTGTCCTTCAAATTGCCAAGGGGCTCTGATGAAGCTGAAAACAATCCCCGCCACCATCATTCCCCATCCGATTGTGATAAATGATCCCCATTTTTTCAATAATTCAATGGGATAAATGGTGTAAAAAGCCAATCCGAATGCGGATAAGATTCCCCAAATAAAGGCCTCTTTCGAAATCGTCAACACATCCATTTTTCCATGGGTTACAAGCAAAAACGTTCCGATGAGAGCCGAAAAAACGGCGATCAGCTCTTTGACTGTCGGTAAACGCTTCGCAATCAGAACATAATACATCGTCACCAAACCTGGTCCTAAATATTGCAAAACGGTGGCTGTTGCGGCATTGCCATGGGCGATGGCCGTTAAATATGTATATTGGACTCCTATCATCCCGACAATTCCAAAAATCACTAACCGGATGGCATCCCTTTTTTGCTTCCATATGTCAAAAATGTGGTTTCCCTCATTTCTATAAGCAATCGCTAACAACAAGGATCCGGCAAGCAACAGGCGGCAGGTGGTAAACCATTCTGTATTGATATGTAAATGTTGAAACATATACTGGGAAACAGTTCCGGAAATGCCCCAAAACAACGCGGCGATAATCACTAAGAAAATCCCTTTCGAACGCGCTTCAAAAGTTAAATAGAATTTTCCCATCTTATACTCCTCCAGATTTATCCATATAAAAATAGTAAAACCTTTTCTTACTTTTTTCAATGACAATGAAAGCCGCCTAGAATCCGGATATGATCTAGACGGCAAAAATCCTGTCAAAATATTTTTCTTTATCACTATTCTTTCCGGTTCTCATCACTAAACGGCGGACGGCATTGGTTCATATATGGATTATTGTTCTTTATTTTCATCTTGTTCGGGATGAAGGATCTTCACAAACAATAAATCGCCATCACTATTTACATCAAATTTCAGTGAGCCGTTCGAATAGCGGTCGGAAATCGGAAGATCCGATACTGCCATTGTTTCTTGAACCTGTTTGATTGTTGACATCACGATCGTATCGTCTTGATGAACAACAGAAACATCAAAAATGCGGTGAGGATTTTTCTTCAATTCTTTCAAAATGACTAATCCGCGTTTGGCTCTTCCCGTTTGCTCAATTTCCGATAAACTCATCCGTTTGATGGCTCCGCGTTGGGTAACGACAATCACATCTTTCTCGGAATTTTCTTCAATGACATTGACAGCCGCAAGGAAATCTTCGTCTTTTAGATTGATTCCCTTTACTCCTCCTGTTTTTATTCCCGTTACCGGAATTTCCTCAATGTCAAATCGAACTGTATAACTCAAATATGAAGTAAGAATGATTTCTTTTCCAGGAGTCACCAAGTTTGCATAAATCATTTCATCATCATTTTTCAAATTCATCGTTTTGATCGGTTTTGAGTAACGGGTTACTTGATATTCATTAAGTTTCGACAATTTCACTTGCCCCTGTTTTGTCGCTGTTAAAATGAAGAGATTTTCATCCTCAAAGTTTTCAACCCCAACGGCGCCGACAACCTTTTCTCCCTCTTCAATAGGAACGATGCTTGATATGTGTTGTCCCAAGTCCTTCCAACGAATTTCCGGCAGTTCGTGAACCGGTTGAAAAATGTAATTTCCTTTATTCGTGAAGATGAGAAGAAAATGCTGTGTATTCAATGTGTTTTCATACAGCAAATAATCCGATTCCTTCATTGCAATATCTTCCGGACTGGAAGCCGCATAGGAACGAAGGCTTGTCCGCTTTACGTAGCCATCTTTTGTCACGGTCACAACAAAATCTTCACTTGGTATTAATACATCAAGGGATACTTTGATCTCTTTGATTTCCGCCTGGATTGTGGAAAGGCGGGGCTCGGCAAATTGTTTACGCAACTCCAGAATTTCTTTTTTGATCACTTTAATTAACTCTTTTTCGCTGCTTAATATTTTTGTCAGCTTTTCAGTTGTTTTTTGCAATTCTTCATGCTCTTTTTGCAATTGCGTAATATCTGTGTTCGTCAAACGGTAAAGTTGCAAGTTGACAATCGCTTCCGCCTGTTGTTCCGTAAACTGGAACTTCACTTGCAGGTTGTTTTTGGCATCCTTCTTATCTTTGGAAGAACGAATGGTTTGAATGACATCATCAAGTATGGATAATGCTTTGATTAATCCTTCAACGATATGTAGCCGATCTTTTGCTTTTTGCAGGTCATATTTCGTTCTTCTTGTCACGACATCCTTTTGATGATCGATATATGCATCCAGCATGAGTGGAAGCGTCATCATAGTCGGACGGCGATTATGGATGGCGATCATATTAAAGTTATACGTGATTTGCAAATCCGTATTTTTATAAAGGTAGTTTAAAATGGCTTCCCCATCTACATCTTTTTTCAACTCAATGACGATCCGAAGCCCCACTGTCCGGTCCGATTCATCCCGTACATCCGCAATTCCCTCAAGCCGTTTGTCAAAGCGCATTTCATCGATTTTCTTAACAAGCAAAGCTTTATTGACATCATAAGGGATTTCTGTAATGACAATTTGTTCTTTTCCGCCTCTGATCGGTTCGATCGTCGCTTTGGAACGGATAATGATTTTTCCTTTTCCTGTTTCATAAGCTTTTTTGATGCCATCAATCCCTTCGATGATGGCGCCAGTCGGAAAGTCCGGCCCTTTGATGACCGTCATTAAATCATCCACGGTGCAATCCGGACGATCAAGCCGCATCAATACACCATCCAGCACTTCCGCCAAGTTGTGGGGAGGAATATCCGTGGCATAACCGGCAGAAATCCCTGTGGCACCGTTCACAAGCAAGTTGGGCAGTTTCGCAGGGAGTACTGTCGGTTCCACATCCTGGTCATCAAAATTTGGAACAAAATCGACCGTTTGTTTATCGATATCTTTCAGCATTTCGATTGCCAATGCGGAAAGGCGGGCTTCCGTATAACGCATCGCTGCGGGAGGGTCGCCATCAATGGAACCATTGTTTCCGTGCATCTCAATCAATGGATAGCGGGCTTTCCAGTCCTGGCTGAGGCGCACCATCGCTTCATATACGGAAGAATCCCCGTGGGGATGGTAATTCCCGATTACGTTCCCGACCGTTTTGGCGGATTTTCGGAATGGTTTATCATGGGTGTTCCCTTCCCGATACATCGCATAAAGAATTCTCCGTTGCACCGGTTTTAACCCATCCCGTGCATCAGGAATGGCACGATCTTGAATAATGTATTTACTGTAACGGCCAAAGCGGTCACCGATTACATCTTCCAAAGTCAGTTCGTGAAATCGTTCGGTTAGCGCCATTATTCTTCCTCCTTATACTGGATGAAATCAGGTACCAATGTATTCGTATCCTCTTCCATCCCAAAGTCTACATGGGATTCAATCCACTTGCGGCGTGGTTCCACCTTGTCTCCCATCAATGTTGTCACACGGCGTTCTGCCCGGGCACCGTCTTCAATCGTCACGCGGATCAAGGTTCTTGTTTCAGGATTCATCGTCGTTTCCCAAAGCTGGTCCGCATTCATTTCACCGAGACCTTTATAACGTTGGATGACGTACCCTTTCCCGACTTTTTTGATTTTTTCCTGCAACTCCCGTTCTGTCCAAGCGTATTCAATGATTTCTTTCTTGCCGGTGCCCTTTGACACTTTATAAAGGGGCGGCAACGCCAAATACACTTTTCCCGCCTCAATCAATGGGCGCATGTAACGGTAGAAAAATGTGAGCAGCAGCACTTGGATATGGGCGCCATCCGTATCCGCATCGGTCATGATGATAATTTTATCGTAGGCTGCATCTTCAATGTTGAAGTCCGGACCTGCGCCTGCACCGATCGTATGAATGATCGTTGCAATCTCTTCATTTTTCATGATATCCGTCAGTTTTGCCTTTTCTGTATTGATGACTTTCCCCCGTAAAGGCAATATGGCCTGAAAAGTACGGTCCCGTCCCTGTTTTGCCGATCCGCCTGCCGAATCCCCTTCCACAAGGAATAATTCATTCTTTTTTGGATTGCGGGATTGGGCCGGCGTCAGCTTGCCCGAAAGTATGGTTTTTTCTTTTTTGCCCTTTTTGCCGCTTCGAGCTTCTTCGCGGGCTTTTCTCGCCGCTTCACGGGCCTGTTGGGCACGGATCGCCTTGCGGACAAGGGTTGCGGATAATTCGGCATTTTCCTCTAAAATATAAAGCAATTTTTCGGATAATACAGACTCCACTGCCGTACGGGCTTCCGGCGTTCCAAGTTTGCTTTTTGTCTGCCCTTCGAATTGCAGCAAACTTTCCGGAATGCGGACGGAAATGATGGCTGAAAGGCCTTCGCGAATATCCGATCCTTCCAGGTTTTTGTCTTTTTCTTTCAATAGACCTACTTTGCGGGCGTATTCATTAAAAATCCGTGTCAAAGCCGCCTTCGCCCCCGTTTCATGGGTGCCGCCATCGCGGGTGCGCACATTATTGACGAAGGATAAAATCGTTTCCGAATAGCCGTCGTTGAATTGAAAGGCAAATTCCACTTCGATTTCTTCATGAATCCCTTCCACATATTTCACGGGATGCATGACATCTTTTTCTTCATTCAAATATTCCACAAACGCCTGGATGCCGTTTTCGTAATAAAATACTTCATGCTTTCCTTCTTCCCGTTCATCGATCAATTCCACTTTCAATCCTTTTAACAGAAAAGCGGATTCCCGAAGACGTTCCGCCAATGTATCATAATTGAATTTTGTCGTGGAAAAAATCGTGTCATCCGGAAGAAAATGCACCAGTGTTCCCGTTTCTTTTGTATCCCCGATGATTTCAAGGGTCGTCACCGGTTTTCCGCCATTTTCAAAACGCTGGCGATGGATTTTCCCGTCACGATATATAGTGACTTCAAGAAATTTGGAAAGGGCATTTACAACGGAAGATCCTACACCGTGCAATCCACCGCTTGTTTTATATCCCCCTTGTCCAAACTTCCCTCCGGCATGTAAAATCGTAAAAATGATTTCCGGAGTGGGTTTCCCCAATTTATGCATTCCGGTTGGCATTCCGCGGCCATAATCCCGCACGCTGACCGAATTGTCTTCATGTATTTTTACGATGATATGCGATCCAAATCCGGCAAGGGCTTCATCGACCGCATTGTCGACAATTTCATAAACCAAGTGATGAAGTCCCCGGCTGTCAGTGGATCCAATATACATCCCTGGACGTTTCCGTACTGCATCCAAACCTTCCAATACTTGAATGGCATCAGCATCATATCTGAGTTCCGGTTGATTTATTGCCAAAAGTAATCCCTCCACATACAAACATCCGTTCTGTATCACTAATCGTACTGAGAATATACGCATCTGTCAATAACTAGCACGTTAGAGCATCTTTATCATTTTAACAAATCCTTTCAAATAAAAAAGGAGTTTTATGAAGAAAACCCGTACACTTTTCAAGATTTACGATTCGAGAATATCGAAAATGTCTTTTCGACGGATGATTTTGCAGTTATTTATTTTACTTTGTATACCATATATAATAAATAAAACATTTCTTTCATTCCCGATACAGTTCACAATTTCCTCCTTTTATCACCGTTTTTTTTGAAAAAGTTTTTCATCAATGCCGAAAAAGAGAAATTACACTTTCTCAAAGAAGCGAAAAAGTGTAAAATGATTATCGCTAAAGAAATAGTAAAAATTGAAAGGAATCAAGATATGATTAATGTATTGGCAATCATCTGTGCGTATTTAATCGGTTCGATTCCGTCTGGTTTATGGATTGGAAAAATTTTTTATAAAACGGACATCCGGGAACATGGAAGCGGAAATTTAGGAGCCACCAACACTTTCCGAGTGTTAGGGAAAAAAGCGGGAATTGTTGTAACCGTTATGGACATATTAAAAGGTACCATTGCTACGCTATTGCCGACTTTCTCTTATTTCAGCGATACCGGCGTGCATCCTCTTATTTTGGGGGCAATCGCCGCTTTTGGACATATGTTCCCGATATTTGCCGGTTTCCGGGGCGGGAAAGCCGTCGCCACATCCGGAGGGGTGTTGCTTGGATATTCCTGGCCATTCTTTGTGTTCCTTGTGATTGGATTTTTGATTCTATTAAAAATCACCAAAATCGTCAGCTTGTCTTCCATGCTCATTTCGCTCATCGCCGTCGTTTATAGTATTATTTATTGGATTGTGACAGGTGATTATGCATTATTTATAATGGTTGTGATATTGGCGTCATTCATTATCTACCGCCACCGCTCCAATATTAAACGCATCAAGGAAGGCACTGAGCCGAAAGTGAAATGGTTATAATGTTACTTGAAAGGATTTGGTTGGGGGAATGAAAATCGTCATTTCAGAGGAAGCATTATCTTGGTTCAAGGAAGAAATGGAAGCAACGGCAGGTGATTATATCCGGTTTTATGCCCGCTATGGCGGTTCATCTCCTTTTCATGAAGCTTTTTCCCTTGGGATGAATCGGGAACAACCCCATGATATCGGCATTGAAACGGTCATTGATGATATCCATTTCTATATTGAAAAAGATGATGTATGGTTTTTCAATGAACATGATTTATACGTTACTGTCAATCCGGAAACGGAGGAACTGGAATATAGTTATAAAAATTAAAAAAGAAGCGGATCTGAAAGCACGCCAAAAGATCCGCTTCTTTTTTTATTGGACTAAAATTTCTCAATATCAATCACATGTTTGTCGTACCCAAGGGCAATCACCATATCGTTGTACGCGACCAGCACTTCCTTATATAAAACATGCACTTGCTCTACATTCACTTCCCCGTCATCTTCATAACGGGCTGCATCGAATTGGCTGCTGAATTCATCCAACTTCAGTTTTAATGTATCCACTTCCTTCGATTGTCTCGCTTCCTCGCTGGCATATGTATAAACATTAAATGAATGATGGTTGGCAGTGAATTTCTCAATCAATTCAGCCCGTTTGCTTCCTTTCTTGGATGCAACCTTTTTCAATTGTTTCATCAGTTCCATGACGTTTTGGCTTTGATTGATAAGCGTTTCTACCATATTCATCCTGAATTCCCCCCCAAAAAACTCACAGTTTTCGAAATCTATTTTCAAACACAATATTAATTATAAAAAAAGAAATTTCAATTGCAAAATAAAAAGGAAACTGGCCAGTCGCCAGTTTCCATATGATCATTAGACTTCCCCGTTTTCACGGGCAGCCGCTTCTTCCTTCACTTCTTTTCGGAAACCTTCAATCGCTTTTTTTCGCCGTTCATTTTTCGCTTTGATCTTTTCTCTTTCTTCAGGTCCGGCAAATTCCATACTTGCTTCTGCTTCACGGTAATTTTCGATTGTATTTTGAATCATGTTCTGTAATTTTTCCACATTATCGGAACGGTCGTCAGGTTTCGGTTTGCGGTTTGTCATTGCCATCTCTCCTCCTTTTTTATTGTTCAGTCTTATTTTGAGTTGATTCAGAGGAACTATGAAATGAAATTTTAAGGGGATTCATCGTTTTTTGCCAATTCATTTTGCATCAATTCCGCATATTCTTTGGACGTCCTGATAACGACAGTAAGGGAACCCGGCCTGTAATACGTTTGGATGAGGAAAGGGACTCCCGTCGTATTAATAAATTGGAAATCCAATCCCCCATAAAAGGAAACCGTTGCGTCTCTCCCTTTTGGGACATATCCCACATCCTTTGAATGATGATGTCTTTCAATGATCTCCACTGACAGCTGATCAACAGCATTGAATAAAGTGGATGAAGTTTGGCAGATTCCCCCGCCGATTCCCATGACTAACTTACCGTTGACAATTTCCGGAGCCATTTGATAGCCATTGGCAATTTCTCTTGGCCCCACGATGGAATTGAAAGAGAATTTGTCCCCGCTTCCGACGATCACATTATGGATGGCGGCCGCCGAAATTTCGATATTTTTGCTTCTGCCCGTCTGATTCGGGTTGAAACGGGTGGTATAAGTGGCAATCACCACTTCCTTCAAATGAGGCACATCCGTTGGCCGATAATTGCTTTCGGTCACTTTTAACGGAATTTCGATTCTGCCTCCTGTAAAAGCCCGCTTTAATACCTCTTCAGTCAATAAGGAGGCATTGATTTCCGTTTTCGGTGTGCCTTTGATGATTTCGCCATCGGTATCAATCCGATCCAGTGTCATTTCTTTAAAATATTTTGGTTGAATTTCCTGAATCCAATTTTCCACTTCTTCCTTGAAAATCCTTACGTCCAGTTCAATCCAATAATCTTCAGGATGAAAAGTGTGTATGACTTCTTTGGTATAAGGATCAATGAGATCGATCTTTCTTTCTCCGGTAAGTGGCAATATCGAGTCAAAATAAGCACCGGTTGCAACCGGCTGCTTGAAAAAGGTCAGTAATAGCAAAAGGATTAAACTTCTTTTCATCAATGGTTCCACACAACCCAATCTTTTTGCTATGTATTGTTCCCCGATTCAATTGACTCATACAAAAAAAGAAGGCGATATTTTCTTGCGCCTTCTTGGAATGAAAATTTGCTGGCAGTCCAGAATAAAATTTAAATTTCTGAGTGGATGTATTCAAGGACCATCTTTTGGGCTTCATCGGCGATTTCCTGCATCGTGCCAAGTTCTTGTTCTGTAGCGGAAGCAATTGCCGAAATGCTTCCGGATGTTTCGAATGGGCTGTTTAATCTTCCTTCAACATGCTGAACGATTCTTCCCGCATATTCTTTGTATTATTATTAAAAATTTGCTTTTTATATCAAATTTGATTACTTGAATAAAGGGAAAATTCCCATAACAAATAAAAATTCCCCCTAACCTTTTCCTATAACTGTTGAACAGCGTTTATTTCATCAACATGTTTACAATTATTTTTGTAAACTTCATTTACAAAATCCTTGTATCTAATATAACATTTCAAATAAACGGCTGTCCGCCAAGTTCGTATCAATAGGACATGTTCTTGAATTTCTTCCGTATTGCCAAATCCAGACATTTCCTTCACAAGGCACTTTCGCCGGATCAAATTTTGGGGCCAATTGTGCTTTTGTCACCCCCGGATCAGGCTCCGCACTCCATAAGATGGCCTGATTCGCCACCAACGGATCTTGATTGACCGCCTCGCAATAGGCTTTTGCAAAGTTTCCTTCCGTCGGATCGTGATAAAAGCCCGGTTTAAAATCCGTATTATACATGTAATTGACATATCCACGGATCCAACTGCCATCCACATCAAAAAAACGTTCGACATTGGCGAAAATCGGTGTTCCCTTCCGGATGCCAAGCCTTTTTGCATGATAAGAGGCAAACATCGCCACCACTCTTCCTTCATTTTCCCCTACCGCTCTTTTAAAATCGTTGTAGATTGGCAGCAATTTTGTACCACTATTATGGAGCAGTTCAATTTCTTCGCGATCCAAACCTTCTGATGCCCCTTCGACACGGGTCAAATATCTTCCCCAAAACTCCGGCTTCCCGTAATTGTTCAAAACACAATTATAAAGGTCTGTCGTCACTTTTTGCGATGAATCAACACCCCAATGATAAGTAACCACTTGCGTACCTCTTTTCTATTTATGTTTCCATATTTATATATATTGAACAACTTGATTAATTGTTCATGGAAATGAAAAATGAGGGCCGAATCAGCCCTCACGTCATGACAATCACCCAATCCTATATTTTTGTAAAAATGATGCCCAACAGCGCGGTGATAACACCAATAATCTGATAAGTTTTGAGCCTTTCGTGGAAGATCAGGCAACTTCCGCAAACGACCACCAAACAGCTTAACGAAACGATGGAGAAAACTATGCTTGCGATTCCTTTTTGCAAAGCGAAGAAATAGCAGCTGTAGGCGATCACGCTCAACAAACCGACAACGGCGCCCACTTTCAATTCGGAAGGCTGCCAGTTTTCTTTTTGGACAAGACTATTTGCAATCAAATAAACCGCCCCGCCGCCATACATGCAAATTAAAGTATTGAGCGGCTCAATATGCAAATAAGTCGATGCTTTCATCAAAATTCCTAGAATCCCTAATGACAGAATGGCGAGGCAAATTCTGATCATCCAAGGCAAATATTCCGCATGCACATTGCTTGAAGGCGAATATTGAATCACCACGGCGGAGCACAACATGATGATAATGCCCGTCCATTGCAAAACGGTGATATGTTCATGGAATATCAACGCGGCACTTAAAATCGGAATAATGGTGTTCAAACTGATGAGCGAACTGGTGATGCTTGCCGGCCCTTTTTCGAAGGCTTTGGACATTTGGATGTTGCCGTTCGTATTTAATATGCCGATCAATGCCCCCAGAACGATTGTCGCCAAGTTCATTGCATGGATTCCCGTCATCAGGCCATAGCCCAAAGCCAACAAAAAGGCGATCAAATAAAAATAAAGCTGGATATGTATTTTCGAGTACCCTTTTGTCGTACTCCACTTGAAAATCATATTATTCGTTCCAAAGCAAAACATTGTGGCCAATGCCGCCCCTATCCACATATGTATGCACCTCTCTAGATGTAGTCCATCCTATTTTAGGTGCTGTTGCATAAAAAATTCAATCATTAAACATTCAATAATCTCCATCATTTATTCTCCGATTTTCTTTTTTCAGAATTTTGCTTACCCCATTTTCCGATAAAAAGCCCCACAAAAGCGAGTGATTTTGGATGTCGCCATATGGTAACATACAAGGGAATGTACAACGATGGAAAGGAAACGGCGCCGATGAAAATCATAAAATTGGTGGACAAAAATCATCCGATCTTTGAAAAAATATGCGAATGGAATTATCACTGGTGGGGATTAAGGGACGGAAAGAGTTTCGAAGAGGTGCGGTGCAATTTGGAACATTCATTAAATGAAGTGCGGTTGCCCCAAACCTTTGTCGCAATGATCGGGGATGAACCTGCAGGCATGTACCAACTGGCCATGTTTGATGATTTGGAAAGCAGGCCGGATCTGTATCCTTGGTTGATCAATGTTTATGTGGATGAAAAATTCCGGGGAAAAAACGTTTTCCGCACATTAATGAACACCGTCAATGAAAATGCGAAAAAAGCGAATTTAAACGAACTGTACTTATATACAAAACACATGGGATTATATGAAAAATTCGGTTGGAAGTTCATCGGGGAAGTCCAAACGTTTCGGAAAGATTCGCCGATCGAGCGATTATATAAATTAGAAATTCAATAAGCCCTTTAAAACGATAAAAGAGGATAATTCATATGAGATTATCCTCCCAACCTTCTTTGGAACCCCGAACAGCTATCCAATTAGCCGGTCATCCAGCTCCATTATAACTTCTTTCGCTTTCCCTTCCAAAATGCAATCGAAATAAGATGCGTGGGACGCCGCTTCTTTATTAATGTAGACCTTCTTCCCTTTCGTCATCATCGGAAGCTGATTGACCGGATACACTTCCAGGCTTGTTCCGATCACGATGACGACGTCCGCACTTTGAATATTGGATAAAGCGCTTCTCCAAGCATTCTCTGGCAACATTTCACCAAAAAGGACGACATTCGGCCTCAAACAGCCTTGGCAATGGGCGCAGCGTTCCTTTGCCAAAAAGGCTTCTTTTGAAGCATCTCTTCCGCAAGAATGGCAGCGGAACGTATAAATTGAGCCGTGCAGTTCGTCCACCTTCCTGCTTCCCGCCTTGGAATGAAAACCGTCCACATTTTGGGTGGCAATATGATGAAGAATCCCTCTTTTCTCCCAATCCGCCAGAATGTAATGGCCTTTGTGGGGAGAACATTTATCAAGCAATTGAATTCTCATGGAATAAAATTCATGAAACAGAGGGTAATTGGATTCTAACGCATCCACCGTCGCCACTTGCTGGGGATCCGTTTTCGTCCACCAACCGGATGCGGAACGGAAATCAGGAACTCCGCTTTCTGTAGACATGCCGGCGCCAGTCAACACGACTGTTTTTTTCGATGACTGAAGCCAATTGACAACCGTTTCGATTTTGCTCAAATCTCCCACTCCTCTCCCTTATTCTTACCAATATTTATCTCATAAATAGTTCTCGTTGAAAATAAAAAAGTTTGGCCGAATGATGATGCCGATCAACTGCCATCCCGTCAACATTTTGTAAGAACCATACTTTGAAAAGTTTTAACCAATTTTATGCTCTCTGCTAAAATATAGGTAATCACCCCTGTTACTGGAGGGCTAGTATCATGACGACTTTCATCGTATTGATTTTCCTTGTATTATTAAACGCCTTTTTTGCCGCATCTGAATTTTCGCTTGTGGAATTGAATGAAATAAAAATAAAAAATTTGGCGGAAAAAGGCGACCGTAAAGCAAAATTATTGGATAAATTAATTTCCGAACCGAGCCGTTTTTTAAGCACCATCCAAATCGGGATTACATTGGCGGGTTTCTTGGCAAGCGCCTTCGCTGCAGATAATTTTTCGGACCGTTTTGCCCAAGTTTTATTTGACCTGGGCATCCCTTTATCCCTGGAAGTGCTCGATATTCTTTCCGTTATCGTCATTACTGCCGTTTTATCTTATTTTACCCTCGTATTTGGGGAACTGGTGCCGAAAAAAATCGCATTGCAGCGGTATGAAAGTGTTGCCAATATGGTGGCATTGCCACTGACGTTGATTTTTTATGTATGTTATCCACTTGTAAAAGTGCTCAGTTTTTCAACGAATGCAGTTCTTCGTCTGTTGAAAATGAATGAGAAAGTCATCCGTGAAGAGGCTACGGAAGAACAAATCCGGATGATGGTCGAATTGGGCGATATTCAGGGAACCATCAAAAAAAGCGAAAGCAGAATGATCCAAAACGTATTTGAATTCAATGACAAATCGGTAACGGATATTTTCACCCACCGGGTAGATATCGTTGCCATCCCGATGGAAGCGACTTTGGAAGAAACGTTGGCAATTGTCAATGAAAACCGATATACCCGCTATCCCGTTTATGAAGAAGATATCGATCATATCGTTGGAATTTTGCATGTGAAAGATTTATTGCTTCATTTGAACTGGGGGACAAAACCGTTTAATTTGAGGGTAATATTGCGAAAACCAACCTTTGTCATCGATTCGCTAACAATCGATATATTGTTCCAAACGATGAAAAAGAGCAATGTTCATATGGCCATTGTTATTGATGAATACGGTGGTACAGAAGGATTGGTGACGATAGAAGATGTCATTGAAGAAATCGTGGGGGAAATCCATAGCGAAACCCATGAAGAAGAAAAGGAAATTCAAAAAATTGCTCCAAATCAATATTTGATTAAAGGAATCACCCATTTATATAAAATTGAAGATGAATTGGGGATCCATCTGCCATCCGAGGATTTTGACACGCTCAACGGCTTTTTGCTGGAACAATTGGGACGGTATCCAAAACAAAATAAAGTCATCGAATATGAAAACTTGAGGTTCCAAATCCTCGAATTTGAACAAAATCGGATTGAAATGGTCATTTTAACGATATTGGAAAAGGACAAAAAAGAAGCGGAAAAATAAGGGAAGTCCAATCCGGCTTCCCTTTTGATTTGATGTCACAACACATGTGAAATGAGGGATGGAACAGACAAAAATTCCGCAGTGATGTCGTAACCTCGCATATAATCCGGCGAACCAGGAAAATTTTGCATAAACCCGTGAACATTTCCATCAAAGCGTACGAGCCTTACATCAGCACCGGCTTTCCGCAAATTCTCTGCATAATGTTCTCCTTCATCGCATAACGGATCATATTCTGCCGTCAAGATTAAGGTGGGCGGTATTTGTGTTAAATACTTATTATTTTCGTAAAGGGGCGCATAATAGGAAATAGATGTATCATGTTCGGAGAAATTCAAAGAATGCATTGTGAGATCAAGGCCGTATTTTCCATTAAAAAGCATTCTTGAAAAATGGGGGCTGTTCTTCACCTGATCATTGAAATCAATGATGGGATAAAACAATATCTGCTTCTTAAATCGAAAATCGCCTTGAATGATGAAATTCAGAACAATCCTTGCGGCAAAATGGGCGCCGATGCTTGGCCCGCCGATTGCCATTTCTTCTGAAAGGCCTCCCAATTCTTCGGCATGATCAACAATCCACTTCGCCACAACGTCACATTGCCGGAACATGTTCGAAACGTTTTCATTGGTGCAATAATCGACCGCAACCACTTTATAACCCGATAAAGAACAGATCAACCGGCAACTGACATCATGGCTTTCGACACCGCCAGGAATAAAAGTTCCTCCGTGGAGAAAAATCAATATTGGATGTCTCTTTTTTCCATTCGGTTCATAAATACGGATTGGAACTTGCATATTCCCTATCGAAACGAGTCGATCTTCCACATTAAACACTTTCGGGCGTTTTTCCAGAGGCGGGTTTTTCACTTCAATGCCCGTTTTTCTTGCCTTCGGATATTGTTGAAAATACTGTTCGATATACAAATGAATCGGCACTTTCTCACTCCTTTCTTTTTACATAAATGTGATGAATTGCTCCATACTAATCCAAACACCTTATCTTTAGAATGTCCAAAGGCGGAACGGATATGACAAAAAGAAAAAGCTAAGTATAGCCACTGTATACTCAGCTTGAAAAATTTGTGATGATTATTGTACCGGCTCCCATTCAATAAATGTGATTTCAGGCATGTACTGCATCATATGGGATTTGATTTCTTCATAAATCCCTTGGGCATTTTGCAGTTCCTCGTTGGTAACGCTATATAATGGAAGAATTTCATAATTTCTCCAACGTTGAAACTTTACATAAGTTGGAAGCAACTGGGGATTCATGACTTCAATCGTTGAACGCTCTTTGCCAAACTCGTCATAATTGACCGTCTTCTTCACATCCAATTGCAAAATGGCTCCAATACGTGTATAAAGCCGATCTTGTCCAGATAAAAAATTGCCTAACGAATGAATGACAAAGGTTTGATTCCCTTTTTCCCCTGTGTACCATTTCGCCGGCTGCAATACATGGGGATGGTGGGCAAAAACGATATCGGCACCATAATCAGCCAAATGTTGGGCAATCTCATCCTGGAAATCATTGAATTGGCGCTCATATTCATTCCCCATATGTACATTCACGACAACCACATCAGAAATTTCCTTTGCCCGTTGGATATCCTCTTTCATTTTTTCCAAATTTATATAATTGACTAAATAATCCTTGCCTGGAGGCGCGGAAATCCCGTTTGTCCCGTATGTATACCCTAAAAAAGAAAAGGTAATATGATTTTTCGTTATCGTTTTGATAATTTTTGATTCCTCTTCTGTTGCGGCACACCCAACATAGATGATACCGATCTGGTTCCAATAGTTGGTTGCATTCAGTATGGCACGCTCCCCACGATCGAGTGTATGATTGTTGGCCATATTCACCACATCCACACCCGAATCTTTCAATGCGTCGCCGATTTCAAACGGGCTGTTGAATTGAGGATAACTGGAAAGCCCCAACTCTTTTCCGCCGATAATACTTTCCGAGTTCGCCACCGTGATATCCGCACTTTCCAAATAAGGCTTCACCTCACGGAACATTTTGGTGAAATCGTATTGTTGATTCCCGATGGATGCATCTTCATAGACAGAATTATGTAATAAAATATCGCCGACCGCCGAAATGGTTGCGGTATATGTCACCGGAGCATCGGGTACAGTTAGAGGCTCTTCCGTTTCTATTTTTGGCGGGGATGAAATATCCGAAGCATTTTCCGAATCTATGTTGCACGCTGCTAAAAAAAGTACCGATAAAATGAATATAACTGTTCTGGCGATTTTGTTTCCTCTCCTTTATATGCACTTTTTCAAATCATAACAATTTTCTCTCCAGATAAAAATAGCTTTATGAATTTTGACAAATAAAATTAATAGTGCCAAAAACCCAATATGTACGTTGTTGGCACTTTCCCCGCTTGTCCCTTTCGGCAATGGATCATGACACCTCGTCCACCTATATACATGGAATAAACCGGATCTTTCCCTGTGACGCCCTGAGACGCATCGAAAAATGATTTTGCGAACCGTTCCCTTCAAAATCATCTGAGAATCGCTTACAGAGAGCTTCATATTCCCCTTATATTATTTCCTGTATTTTACTTTTAACTGCATATAATGTATATTATATGCAGTTATGTTTTTAATTTTTTAATTTCCTTTGTTTAACGAACAATCCCCTATCTTATGGACTCAATAGATTATTTGATGAAAAAGCTGATTCAGAAACTACAAGGCCTGAAAAGAGGTTTAGATGATGGAATCACAACAAGTCTTAGACCATTATGAAAATGAAATCGATATTTTTAAAACCTATCTGGAGGATTTGGGCTATTCGCCTTATACAATTAAATGTTATCTATCTGATGTGCAGTCTTTTCTAACTTTCCTGTTTGAAAAGGAAGAAAAGTTGATTCCACTCGACACAGTGGGATCGAAAAATATCCAAGAATATTTGAGGAAAACGCAAAAAGGCAAGGCAAAAACAACGCGCAACCGGAGATTGATGTCTTTGCGAACGTTTTTTAAATCCCTTGTGAAAGCGGAGGAGCTGAACTTTAACCCGGCTCTTGAAATCGATATAGCAAAAACTGAAAAAAATCCATTGCCCACCTATTTAAACGATGAAGAGCTTCGTTTGCTATTTCAATGCATTAAACATGACCAATACCATATCCGTAATAAATGCATATTGATGCTTATGAGTCTGGCTGGATTACGTGTCATTGAAATCTATCATTTAAACACATCAGATCTCATTCGGGATGAAAACGAACCCGGCATTAATGTCATGGGAAAAGGGAGCAAAGCTCGCTATATTCCATTGCCTGCCCCCTTGTTTCATTTACTAATGGAGTACGAACACATGTATCGGCCAACGCCAAAGCAGGAACATCGCAATGCCTTTTTTGTTTCAAAACGGGGAGAAAGACTTTCAAGAAGAAGAATTCAAATGATTTCAGAAGAGGCATTCAATAGGCTGAAAAGTTTACCCGACTTCCATTATTTACAAAGCAAAAAGTTATCTTCCCATAAATTGAGACATACGTTCGGCACAAGACTTGTGCGGGAAGGGGTCGATCTTGTGACGGTACAAGAGTTGATGGGCCATACCAATTTAAGTACCACGCAAATTTATACCCATGTAAACAACAAACAAAAACAAGAAGCCATGCGGAATCAAAATGTGGCGAAGTTTTTTGAATAACGTACTGCCATTGATAAGAGGGAATGTAAATTTTCCCCTCTTTCGTTTTTTCGATATTCCCTAAACTTACGAAGCCTACTTCCAAATGACTTCATTGTCTCTGTAAAATTAAAACCTATTATAACAGCACGCGGTGTAAAGCATCCGAATGCGTGAACTGTTATAATAGGCCAAAATGGAAGAAACAGATACCTGTAATGGTTCTGCCCGAAACATAATAAGCTTTTTTGGATGAAATCGTTTATTCTACCCATGTTTGAATCGGGAATATATACGGTTCTTCAGGTTCCTCAATGATTTTCCAATTTGTGACGTTGATTTTGGGGATTTCCATTCCATGATAATTTGCAACAGCCAATCCTCCTTCGATTTCCAACCATGAATCCTGTTGTAATTGATCGGCCCCGTCCAATTCCGCCAAAAATCCGATCACGCTCGCATCAGCAACACAATGGGTAATAAAAAATCTCGATAGGACAAACTGATTTTCCGTAAAATCCCCTTCTTTAAATACAAATCCTTTCATTTTGATCGTTCTGCCTTCAAAGGATGATGGATTATCGTTAATGCTGCTGTAATAGGAAATAAAAATATCCTCATCCATTTCAATAATTTCCGCATTTTGGAGTTTTTCATGTTTTGATTTTATTTCCTCTTCCGTTAAATAATTTTCGTTTACTAATGGCTCATAATCACTGGAGTAAATATCAATCGATTCTTTTTCCGTTAATGACTCCGAATTTTGATTGAGCAATTCTTCCAATGACGCTTCTTCTTTTTGATAACTGATTTGTGAAAGGATTGACCCATTATTGGCAGCAAGCGAAGAATTTAATGTTGCAGGAGCAAATGTCAAACCAGTCATGATTGGAAAAATAACGATGGCAAAACTTATGATTTTCCCGACATTCCATTTTTCATGATGATGATGGCAGCAATGATTCGTACAATCGTGATGGGCATGCCTCTTTTGAAAAATTCTTGGCACTTGAATCAACAAGAAAATCAAAAAAAAACCGATTGCAATCTTACTCATAAAATCGTATTTCGGATTAATGTATTTCCCAATATCCCCTGTCATATGAAGCTTGAAAAAAAATAGTGCGAACAACCCTAGTATCATTGCTTTCAATGATTGCTGCGTGTTGATACCCATTCAATCCCCTTCCTAAAGAAAATTCGTTAAAGTAACAAACGTAAAAACAATGGAAGTTATGAGAATAAATAGTCCAACTACAAATTTGAATTTAAACACACTGAGTAACATAAAAGTATTTTTCAAATCAATCATCGGGCCATAAACGAGAAAGGCTAAAATGGATGTTGAAGGAACCATCGTTTTAAATGATGCCGCAATAAATGCATCCGCTTCCGAACATAATGATAAAACATAAGCAAGCACCATCATGACAACTGTCGAATGAAGCAATCCATCTCCAAATGGAAATAAGCTTTGTATTGACACGAACGTTCGAAATAATGCCGCTACCATCGCACCAATAATTAAATACTTGCTCATGTCGAAAAATTCATCGATTGAATGTTTGAACATATCCATGATTCTTGTCCCAATCGGCCGCCTTTTCTTCAAAATGATCGTCTTCTTTTTATTCACCCGTTTAAGTTGATTCGATGGATAGAGTATACTGACGATGAATGCAATGAGTAAAGCGGCCACAAATCCGACTCCCATCCGGAGCAATGCCATTTCCAAATCATTTCCAAAGGCCATATAAGTCGATAATATCACAATGGGATTAATTAAAGGTCCCGTCAATAAAAAAGCCACTCCCGCATAAAGGGGCACCCCTTTTTCAATTAAACGCCGGACAATCGGCACAATCCCGCATTCGCATGCCGGAAACAGGGATCCAATAATACAGCCCATCCAAATTGCCAATATTTTATTCTTTGGAATGAACGTTCGAATATGATCCTCCGTAATAAACATTTGGATAAATCCCGCTATTAACACTCCAATCAACACAAATGGAATTGCTTCTATTAAAATACTAAGAAAAATGGTATTAAATTGATAAAAGGATTTTGGTAAAGCAAATCCTTCGTAATCAATAAAAATAGGAACCAAAAACAAAAGGAAAAACCCTATAAGCAAAAGGGATAAAAACTGGTTAACATTTTTCAATTTCGTTTGCATCCGAACTCCCACTTTCATTTACTAAAATCCGCAGAAAAAATTATTTTCTCCATAATGTATTCGTTGATAATCGTAATTATTACTATTTACATCAAGAAAGAGTGCCATTTTTTTCAAAAAAAATAGCACCCGAATAGGGTGCTTCAGCTTGTAGACAAAGTCCCTAACTAGGGGCCAAATCTACAGGCTTTTTTTGTATAATAGGGATAGAATTCTTGGTTAACGGGGGAAATTTAGGATGTTATCGAAGCGTACTGACAATAATCGAAATCAATTGGAAATGGTGGCTCTTGATCAATTGGTTCCAGAAGATCATTTGGTAAGGAAGATTGAACAAGCCATAGACTTTGATTTTATTTACGATCTTGTCAAAGATACCTATTGCCTAGATAACGGAAGGCCTAGTATTGATCCTGTTGTGCTCATTAAAATGGTCTTTGTGCAGTATTTATTTGGTATTCGATCCATGCGTCAAACGATCAAAGAAATTGAAACCAACGTGGCGTATCGATGGTTCTTAGGATATGGTTTCACAGAGAAAATTCCTCATTTTTCAACGTTCGGCAAGAATTATGTTCGTCGTTTTCAAGGTACTGATTTATTTGAACAGATTTTTTATCGTATTTTAAAAGAAGCGATGAATAAAGGATTAGTGGATGCATCTGTTGCCTTTATTGATTCAACACATGTCAAAGCGAGCGCCAATAAAAAGAAGTTCGATAAGAAAATTGTCCGGGCAGAAACAAAAAGCTATCAAGCGCAATTAGAGTTAGAGATTAACCAAGACCGTGAAAACCATGGAAAAAAGCCCTTTCCCCCGAAAGAGAATGAAGAAACCAAGGAAATAAAGGTCAGTACAACCGATCCTGATAGTGGCTATTACGTAAAAGATGAACGGGAAAAGATGTTTGCCTATTCTTTTCATACCGCCTGTGATGCAAAAGGCTTTGTCTTAGCTACCAAGGTAACGGGAGCGAATATTCATGATAGTCAGGTGTTTGGTCAATTACTCGAACAAGTCATCGAAAAAGTAGGCAAACCAACTGCAGTAGCCGTAGATGCCGGATACAAAACCCCAGCGAATGCGAAAAGTCTGTTGGACAAAGAGATTCGTCCCGTTATGCCATATACAAGACCAAGAACAAAAGACGGTTTCTTTAAAAAGTATGAGTATGTATACGATGAACATTATGATTGTTATATCTGCCCAAACAACCAAATTCTTGAATACCGAACCACGACAAGAGAAGGTTATCGACAGTACGCTTCTAATCCGGAAATATGTAAAACGTGCCCGTTCTTAGAAAAGTGTACCCAAAGTAAAGATCACACTAAATTTATTCATCGCCACATTTGGGAGCACTATGTGGAAGAAGTCGACCACTTAAGACATACAGAAATCAATAGAAATATATATGATAAGCGCAAAGAAACGATTGAACGGGTCTTTGCCGATGGAAAAGAGAAGCATGGCATGCGATGGACAACTCTACGAGGACTGGAAAAATTGTCCATGCAGGCGATGCTTACTTTCGCTGCCATGAACTTAAAGAAAATGGCAAACTGGACATGGAAAAGACCATGTCCAGCCTAAATAAGAGAAGAATCTTAGAAAATGATGAGCAAAAAAAAGACAAACCCCAACTCAAATGAAGCATTTGAGTTGGGGTTTGTCGACAGTCTGTAGCACCCGAATAGGGTGCTTATTTAACTCTTTGTCCCGGCCTTTATTAAGTAATGTTTTCCCAAAGCTGTTTGTAATAAGAATGATTTTTTAATAATTCATGGTGAGTGCCCTTTCCTGAAAGATGGCCATCTTCAAAAACAAGAATTTGATCAGCATTTGTAATAGTGGATAGTCGATGAGCGATAACTATCGTTGTTCTCCCCTTCATTAAGTTCGATAAGGCAAGTTGTACTTCCCGCTCGGATTCATTGTCAAGGTTGGAAGTTGCCTCGTCCAGTAAAAGGAGCTGAGGGTTTCGTAAGATCGCACGGGCTATGGCGATTCGTTGCTTTTGCCCTCCCGATAACTTAATACCGTTTTCTCCAACGGATGTATCCAGCTTTTCTGGCAATTTATCGACAAAATCCCAAGCAAAAGCTGCTTTTAACGCTTCTTTCATTTTTTCTTCTGTTGCATTTGGATTACCATACTTTAAATTATCCCGAATGGTTCCATTCAAAAGTGGGGCTTCTTGAGATACGTAGCCAATCAAATTTCGCCATTTATACAAATCAAATTGCGTAATGTCCGTGCGACCATATCGAATGGTCCCTTCCGATGCCTCGTAAAATCGTTCAATCAATGAAAATATCGTTGTTTTTCCACCGCCGCTTTGGCTGACAAAGGCGGTTGTCTTTCCAGCAGGTATTGTAAAGCTCATATTTTTTAATACATCTTTATCAGTATAGCGGAACGTCACGTTTTCAAACACTAAGTCTTGAAGCGTTTCTGGTAAGTCTATCCCTTCTTTTATTTCAATAGGTTCCTTTAAAATTTGCTGAATGCGTTCAGTGGCACCAAGCGCCTTTTGAAGTGCTGTGAAAAACGTAGCCATTTGTGTAAACGGGATGATGATTTGCACTAAATAAATCATGATCGCAACCAGCTCTCCAGCTGAAATATTGCCTG
This sequence comes from Ureibacillus sp. FSL W7-1570, assembly GCF_038593265.1. Lineage (GTDB taxonomy): Bacteria > Bacillota > Bacilli > Bacillales_A > Planococcaceae > Ureibacillus > Ureibacillus suwonensis. Next base: position 682,392 of record NZ_CP151979.1, on the reverse strand, counting down.
ATGCAATTTGTGCTCCACCATACCCGAAAATTAAAATAAGCACCACCATCATAATAAGCGTCATAATTGGCGATAAAATGGCCATTATTCTAGCCTCTTTAACGCCATAGCCATATAGGCCTTCAATATTTTGCGCGCCTTCCTTTGTTTCTTTCTCTTCAGCTTGTGTTGATTTGATTAATCGAATATTGGATAAAATTCTGCCAAGTTGTCCACTAAATTTCGCTAGTTGATCTTGGTTTTCTTTTGCGATTTTGTGCATTTTTGAACCTAGGGGCAGCATGACCACAATTGCAAGAGGTACAGAAATAAGCATTAGAAGGGTCATTTTCCAATCAAGCCAAAGCAAAATTCCGATCGCACCAATGATTGAAAAAATTCCTGTCACAAAACTCACTAGTTGGTCTGTTACAAGTTCTTTCACTATGCTTGTATCTTGTGTAATTCGACTAAGAATGCTGCCCGTTTCGTTTCGATCAAAAAAGGATACTTTTAGTCTTAGCACATGACTCCATAAAAATTTTCGCATGTTCGCAACAACTCGTTCGCCAAGTTTTCGCATAAAAAAGAACGTTAACCCACTGAATATTGCTTGTAAAATCAGAGCAAACACAACAAGCATTAAAGTCGACCAATCGAAATCTTCAACAGAAAAACCATTGATTAAATTTACCGTTAATAACGGAACCGTAAGTCCAAGAGCTGTGTCGAAAAGCCCGAGTACTAATACGAATGCGACTAATTTTTTTGGAAATTGGCTTTTCTTCATCAATTGCCATAATTCATCCATTTTCAGCTTCAAAAAAATCATCCCCTAACACTTGATGCTTAGCCATTTGCTCCAAAAGCCATTGTTCTTCATCTTGCGTGAATGGTGATGGGAAGAGCCAAGTATCTACTTCTAAATTTTCTACATCCTTAAATGCCTCGGCAATTTTGATTAGCAAATCCTGCGGCATAATATTTAACAATTTCCAAATCAACTCTTTTACTTCTTCATCTGGTGCATTTTCACTATAGGCAATTTTCAGTTGGTAGCATGCTTCGATATAACGACGATTAATTTCGACAAAATTCATCTTCATCATTGAATACATTTCTTCTACTATTTCTTCATCGACAAATTTAAGCAAAAACGACTTTTGCTCATCTTCCGTTAGCAATGAATGCATCACAAGAAGAAGCAGTGTAGGTTCAGACACTTGTACTTTTTCATAAATCGAAATAGCCGTATCCAAAGTGTTAATAATGGATTCAATATGTTTTTTCTTTTCTTCAAGCATCGACTTTTGCTCTTTAAGTGAATCGAGCAGCGGAACTTCCTCTTTTAGGAGTGCTTTCATTTCTTCAATCGAAAAATCCAAGTACTTATATGTCGCAATTTTTTGAGCTTCGACAATATTCTCATCATTATACAGTCTTTGTCCGCCATCTGTTAGAGCTGCAGGTTTTAAAATACCTTTCTCGTCATAAAAGCGGAGAGCTCGAATCGTCATCCCTGTTTTTTTAGCAAATTGACCAATTGTATACATATATTTCACATCCTTTTCTTCATTATAAAAGCTCACGTAACGGTAGATTCAATAAAATTTTCACGAAAAATCTATTCCTTGGTACCATTACTTATAAAATGGAGAAATTTCGATGACAGAGTTTCGAGATGTTGACGAAAATAAAGAAGAAATCGAGCAAGAGATTACAGAAGAAGATTTAATGGTGACTACAACATATTAACGTTGTCATCTGCCCTATATACTTGCTGCAGAGCCCCCTCGTTCAAATGAGCTCCGTTTTCTTCCGGTGATTGGGTCTATTCCCGTTACTGCCTCAACACCACTCTTGATATTTCCGACTACTAAGATAAAGTTTACGGCCGTCTCCCTCCAATTTACCAAATAATCCTCCTTCAAAATGTATCCCTTTTAAGCACACACCCATTGGTCATTTGCCTCATATGCTAGACAAAAAAAGAATCGAGGAAGTGACTTATGGGTATTGAGTTGACGGCACTGCATTGGATTTACGTCGTGTTCATCGCACTCATCATCGGATTTATGGTGAAACGGCGGGATACAACTCTTGTTTGTGTGGTTGGAATTTTTTTACTTTCCCTTGTTTCGACTGGTGATTTAGTCGCTTCGATCAGCAAAGTGTTTTCAAGTTTCATTTACGCCATCACCGAACTGTTATCGACCATCATCATCATTTGTGTCATCGTAGCCATGAGCCGTGTTTTGTTAAAAACAGGCATTAATGAAGTGATGGTTTCCCCTTTTACCAAAATCATAAAAAATCCGGCACTCGCCTATTGGACCATCGGGATTTTAATGATGATCATTTCTTGGTTCTTCTGGCCTTCCCCTGCTGTTGCCCTCTTGGGTGCGGTGCTCTTGCCTGTTGCGATAAGAGCTGGACTTCCTGCCCTTGGGGTTGCGATGGCCATGAACTTATTCGGCCATGGAATTGCCTTATCCGGCGACTTTGTCATCCAAGGCGCACCGAAATTGACGGCTGATGCGGCAGGCCTTCCTGTCAGTGAAGTGATTTCTGCGAGCGTCCCACTTGTCATCGTCATGGGGGTTGTAACGACATTTGTTGCATACTTCTTGCTTAGACGCGATATGAAACGAGGCACTCTCGAAATGGTTGGAAATTTTGATGGTGGCGAAGAGAAAGAAGAAGAAGTGGAAGAAAATCTCCTATCAATTCAACAAAAGCGATTTTTCGCCATTTTGATTCCTTTTGCCTTTTTACTAAATGTCGTGGCCATGTCCATTTTTGATTTAACCGGCGGAGACGCGACTGCGTTGATCGGTGGAACGACACTGCTGATTCTGTTGCTTCTTTCCATGTTCGCCCATAAAAATGCCGGGTTGGAAAAAACGACAAGCTATTTGATACAGGGTTTCCAATTTGGTTTTAAAGTGTTTGGCCCGGTAATTCCGATTGCAGCTTTCTTCTATTTGGGGGATTCAGGCTTTTCCCAAATCATTGGGGATTATCTCCCTGAACATTCGCAAGGAATCATCAATGATATAGGGGTGGCTCTGGCATCTGTTGTACCTTTGACAACGGAAATTGCAGCCGTAACCGTTGCGGGCGTCGGTGCCATTACGGGATTGGACGGATCCGGATTTTCCGGCATTTCATTGGTGGGGTCCATTGCCAATCTTTTTGGAGCTGTGATTGGTGAAGGAACGGCCACCCTGACTGCATTGGGCCAAATTGCAGCGATTTATGTCGGAGGAGGAACATTGGTGCCTTGGGCATTAATTCCGGCTGCTGCCATCTGCAACGTGAGTCCGTTTGAGTTGGCAAGAAGAAACCTGGTTCCGGTTGTGATCGGGCTTGTGGTAACAACAATCGTTGCCATGTTTATTATTTAAAATGAAAGAGGCTGGGACATAACTAATAAAGTGAACGAGCTGCAAAAAGATTTTTTGTAAAAAATTGATTGGAGTGACGGGGCGAGTTTCTGTCGCGCACGCTTAGTCGCAAAGCAAAAGCTTTCCTGCGACGAGCCCTCTCGAGACCCCGCAGGAGCGAAGGATTGAGCTCCGAGGAGGCTCGAGCCCAATGTCAGAAACTTATACAACCAATAATTTACAGTTAGTAGGCAACCATCTGGTTGTCTACTTTTAAAAATACTATTCAACCTACAAAGTGTTGATAATTTTCTAAAATCGGCTAAAAAAGGCAATAGGATGCCCGGGGCTTAAATTTTTATTTTTTTAAGCCCCTAATTTATTTACATTTAATAAACAAATAGGTTATATTTATCCTATGTATTGTTTATAGACACCTTTTTTGGTTTAGGGGATACTTTGTTGAGGACAGACCATTCCTTCGTGGGTAGCTTCTCCCAAACCGAATAGGTGTCTTATTTCTTATAATCACTTTCATGATTTTTGTAAACATTCTCTCTCTTTTGATTGGACAATCTTCTAATAATAAGTGAACCATCCTATCTTTTAATTTTCCTATTAAGATATTTGTGTTTACTTGATAATCATGTTTTCGTCTTTTTTTCTTACTCTCCTCATTAATTGTTTCATTGGCATCATTTCTCAATAAACTGACCATATTCGATAAATATATTGATGCATAGAAATCTTGTTCAATTGCGATTTTCGAACTACCCGTGAAATTTTCTATTTCGATTTTATTTTTCACATCATTATATTCTGTTTCAATTCCCCAGCGTTTAAAATAAAGAGATTTAAACTCAGAGATATCAAACTCTTCCTCGGTTAAATTTGTGACAAGTATTTCTTCCGTGCCAGAATCCAGTGGGAATCTAACTACACGAGCAGTAATCACTTGTTTCCTATGTATTATATGAATGTTTTGATCAGCATCTTTCGCTTCGACAATTTCCTTTATCGTATTTTTTTGACATCGCATCACATATTTGATACCAAGGGCATCTAAATAGGCAATAAAATCTCTCGATGGATACCCTCGATCAAATAAAAAAAGATCATTTTTTAATCCAATTTGTACGAGTTCTTCAATCATATCCTTTGCACTATCTCGCTCAGCTACCTTATATGGATTGATTCTAGAAGTAATAATGATTCCATTCTCAAGATCGTAAATACAAGAGGCACTAGCTCTTGCATAACTTGTCTTATGATTTTTTCCATACCCAAAATAATTTCGAAGCTCCTCAGTATCAGGAATTTGGAGCACACTTCCATCGATTGCGCAAAGTCTAAATCCACGATAAGTTTTAAAGGAATTTTCTTCATAATACCAATTCACAATCGCTTTTGTAAGTTTTACAAAAGCGAGAGGAGAAATCTTTTTTCGTGCGGCTGAATAGCCTTGTTTGGAAATACTAATTTCTGATAAATTAAATTTGTCGAAAAAGTCGTCAAGTTCAATTTGGAGGCTCTTTTTAACAAAGTTTAAGCTAAATAGAATAGTATTTTTAAAATTTAACTTCTTTTCTTTTCGTGTAAAATACGTTTCTTTTGTCCGAGATTCAAGCATAAACATCACATCATTCAGCAACTTTCGAGTAATCTCAATTGCCCCTAAAAAAGTACTTTTTGTTTTCAAAAAAACCACCATCCTCGTTTTATTAACCAAAAATTGGATTCTAAAACGATTTTGGTGGCCTTTTTAAAATTACAAGAGGCTTATTACCTAATTTTATAAAAGTTAAATTAAATATTATTTTCCATTAAATGTAACGTTAAGTTGATGACATTGGGCTCGAGCCGGGCCTGCGGAAAGCGTCCCCGGAACGGAAATCAATTTTCTTCAATTATCAATCGAGTAGGAGGGAGCGATTAACTCCCGTCCTCTCACACCACCGTACGTACGGTTCCGTATACGGCGGTTCAATTAAGATAATTGACGCAAGTTTTCATAACGAGCTTCAAGACTTTCCAACCCTTGGTTTCTCCAATAGGAGTTACCAAGGGTTCTGTGTAATATTGGACTATTTGAAATACGCCAATAACTCTTCCGAGTATTTCCCCATTCATACGCTTGCCATTGTGGTACGCCAAGTTGAATAAGGTTGCGTGTCTTTGTTTTCGGTTTCTTCCAGTTCTTCCATAGACACATTCGAAGTCTTCTACGAATCCATTTATCTAATTCAAGGAATATAGATTTGGTGTCTGCTAACGCAAAATATCCACACCATCCCACTAGATATTGATTCAGTTTCTGAATGCGGTATTCCATCGGGTAGGGCATCTTGCGTGATGTGATTTCACGAACTTTATTCTTCATTCGTTTAAGGCTTTCTTTTGCGATACGAACCTTTGGCTCTTTATGATAGGTAAAGCTAAATCCTAGAAACTTACGTTTCCATGGACGGTCGACCGCTGATTTCTTTTCATTTACTTTCAGTCGTAGTTTTCCTTCAATGAATCGTTGAATGCTTGCCATTGTGCGAAGTCCTGCTCGTTTACTTTTCACGTAAATGTTACAGTCATCCGCATATCGAACGAATTTGTGTCCTCTTCTTTCCAATTCTTTATCTAGTTCATCTAGTACAATGTTAGATAGTAGCGGACTTAATGGTCCTCCTTGTGGAGTTCCTTCTAATGTGCTTGACACCACACCATTAATCATGACTCCCGATTGTAAATACTTACGAATCAATTTCAGTAATGGTTTATCTTGGATTCTCTTCGCGAGTGTACCCATTAATCTGTCATGGTTGACCTTATCAAAGAATTTCTCCAAGTCCATATCTACAACCCATCGATATCCATCTCTTATATATTCTTTCGCTTTCCTCACCGCATCATGAGCACTTCGGTTTGGTCTAAATCCGTAGCTGTTTTCAGAGAATGTAGGGTCATACACTTTTGAAAGTACTTGGGCGATTGCTTGTTGAATCAAACGGTCTGTTACGGTAGGGATTCCTAGTAAACGAACACCGCCGTCAGGTTTCGGGATTTCGACTCTGCGGACTGGCATTGGTTCATAAGTTCCCTTGAGAATTGCCTCCTTAATAGATAGCCAGTTTTCGACTATGTGCTGTCGTAGGTTTTGTACGGGCATCATATCTACTCCGTGGCTTCCTTTATTCTGTTCTACACGTTTTAGTGCTTGAAGCATGTTCTCCCGTGACAGGATTTGATTCAAAAGCATCGTTATTCTCCTTCCGTGAATAGCTGTTCTCTTTATGCCAGTGGTCACTCCACCCTCCAAGAGGTCCCCCACGGGATTCACCGCTTCCTTCCTCAAGTGAGGTACTACGTTTTCTGTGTTCATCATGACTCACTGAATGCCAAGGGCTATTCTCTCTTCATTGTTCGGTCCTTCTTAGTTGTTCTAGACCAACTAATACTATGACCTCTGCTGACTTCTGACGGTTCAGCTACTTATCACTAAGTAGGTTATGAAGCGTACTTCACCTATCCGCCAGACCTCCCCGGGTAAGTACATGCACTTTCACACCATCTATCCGCCTCATCTACTCGATATGACCTTCGACAGAAAGAGCTTTGTTTTGTTTTGCAAACTCACTCAATCATACCTAGCCTTATATGAGGTTCGTGTTCCTCGGACCGGTGTTTTGCCTCCAGCTTCCTTCAGATTCCGCGTCACCACGGACACCCTTGCTCTTGGCTAACCTCTACTTCTGTCTTCGGGGTTCGGGACTTACACCCTATAGTTCATGTACATGCCGGGCGCACCAAAAACTGCAGGAATCCTTTTATTTCGAATTCCTGCAGTTATTTTAAATATGATACTCGATTGAATCGTCCACATAATGCCAATCGTAAGGCGTTTCTTGGTAAACGTAGTAGTTCAGCCAGTTGTAGAACAATAAGTGGGCATGGGCGCGCCAAGTATTTTTTGGCTGCTTTGTTGGATCATTATTAGGGAAATAATTTGCCGGTATGTCTATAGGTAAACCTTTCTTTACGTCACGCTCGTATTCTTCCGCAAGCGTTGTTGCGTCATATTCCAAGTGGCCAGTGATCATAATGTGTTTGTTGTCTTTGGATTGGATGATAAAAGGTCCGACCTCTTCCGAATAGCTCAACAATTGCAAATCAGGATGCTGTTCTATTTCTTCGATGGAAACGGAAGTGTAACGGGAATGCGGTGCCACAAATTCATCGTTGAACCCTCGAACCAAATCATTCGTCAAATCCGTAATGGTATGCGCAAATATACCGGAACATTTTTTCGGCAACTCGAATTTTCCGATTCCGAAGTGGTAATATAGAGCGGCTTGTGCAGCCCAACAGATATAAATGATTGAAGTCACATTCTCTTTCGCCCAGTCCAAAATTTCAGTCAACTCTTTCCAATAATGGACTTCTTCAAATTCCATCCGTTCAACCGGCGCCCCGGTGATGACCATTCCGTCAAAGCGGCGGTGCTTGATTTTATCAAAAGTTTTATAGAATGTTTCCAAATGGCTTTTGGATACATTTTTAGGTTCATACGTGGCTGTATTTAAAAACGTTACATTGGTTTGCAGCGGCGTGTTCCCGAGCAATCGCAGCAACTGTAATTCCGCTTTTTCTTTTTCAGGCATCAAATTCAACACCAAAATGTTCAATGGACGTATGTCCTGTGATAATGCGCGGTCCTCTTCCATGACGAAAATCTTTTCGTTTCTCAATATTTCTCCAGCAGGTAAATTTTTCGGAATATTAATAGGCATTCCTCTTGTCCCCCATTCTAAAATATCTTAATAAAAAAACCCTGCTCATTCCAGAAAAGAGAATGAGAGGGTACAAAATTTCCTTGCACGCACTCTCTTATCTCCCAAGGCTGAGCCTTGCTGGAATTAGCACCTTTCTAACATCCGTTAGAGGTTGCTGAAGTTTCATTGGGCCAAGTCCCTCCACTTCTCTTGATAAGAAAGTATAATTCCCATATAAAATTAAGATTATCCTAACATATCCAATAGAGAATTGCAATAATCGAGCTATTTTATTTTGCTGTGAAATTTCTCTAACCAAACCGGATTTTCTATTTCAAAGAGTTCTTTTTCCAAATATTGATCCCAATTTTTTAATAATGTATTCCACACCCGCGGAAAAAATTCCCTGTTTTCAGTGTTCCACACAATAAATTCAATACAGGGCACATCGTTGATTTGTGTATTTTCCAACGATAGGATGGATTTGATTTCTTGATGAACTTCATCCGGCCGATCGATTATTATATTTTGAATTTCCTTTTTAAAAAACTCCACATCCAATGATTCTTCTCCATCATTCATATAACGATACAATTGGTCCGGAAAATCATCAAAATCCAGCACTTCCTCCATATCACCATTCATCATTTGATGATGCACCGGGCTGTACAATAACTCTATTGTCACAGGATCCAATTCCTCTTCAAAGACGCCTTGGGAAAATTGCCGCTTTCCTTTTTCCGTCAGTTGATAAAAGTTGTTTTCCCGTGCAAGCAGACCGTTCTTTTGCATCTTCCGCATCAAATCTTCGATGAATAAGGGCTCCACCAACAAAATTTCACTGAGCTGTTCAGCACTTTCAAAAGCCGATTTTTGGAAGGAGAAAAGCAGAATTTTCATTAAAATGTCCATCACTTTTTTCTGGATGGGCTGATAGGTGATTTCATAGGTATGCATGGGAATACACCAAATGTCCGTATGAACAATGGTTCCCCTGATTTCTTTTTCCAATTGATTTTTTAATTGCTGGAGTTCCATGTCACGGGCTCCTTCGTCATTTTTCGTATTCCTTGTTGCTGTTTTACGACATTAAATAAATGCTGGTACATTTCTCTCGTTTCTTTCTTTTTCGGACGCATTGTAAACATATCGGAACTGCCGACAATCATCAGCAACTCCCGGGCTCTTGACAAAGCCACGTTCAACCGCCGGTAGTCTTTCGCAAATCCGATTTCCCCGTGCGGATTATTGCGGACCATGCTCAACAAAATCACGTCCATTTCCATCCCCTGGAATTTATCGACGGAACCTGTCCGGATATGCAAATGAGGCAAATGCAGTTCTTCCACTAACTGATTGACCCGATTCACTTGCTCCCGATAGTAGCTGATCACCCCGACGGCTTTTAAGGAGTCTTTTTCAAGCAGACCGTTCTCCATCGCTTTGGCCGTCGCTTCATTCAAGTCGATAAGCAGTTTGCGGATCCATTCAAGCTCAGCTTTATTGAACAAGCTGGAGCCTTCTTTCATCCGCTCTTCAAAATAAGCCGGTTGATTTGGCAGGTCGAACCATAACAAGTGTTCCTGCCGTTTTACATAATGTCCATCCAATTTATGGTCTCTAGCTTCATCGGAGTTGTCCAAGCCGCATTGCAACGATTCTTTTCCATTTTCATAGAACGGTGCAATCGTCCGCATAATCTTTTCATGCATGCGATACTGAATCCCGAGCATTTTCTTGTTCGTGGCGGGCAAATGTTTATAAAGCCGTTCAAACAAAGATTCCTCCAACAGCTTCTCCAGTTCCCTTTTTTCTTCAAAGCTGTCCGTTTCCTTCATAATCTCTTCAAGGGTTTCTTCAAACGTATCATCGCCGATCAACGGCGGCAACTGATGATGGTCGCCGACAAGGATGATCTTCTTCCCTTTCAACATTGGAAGCAATAATTCCGGCGGCGTTGCTTTCGACACTTCATCGATGATGACCACATCGAAAATCGGATAGTTGTCCATAAATTCTTTGTTTGCCGAAGCGACACAGGTTGTTCCGATTACATTGGCATGTTTTACGTAAAGTTTCCGAATTTCGTCCAAATCCTGTTCCGTCGCTTGATTTAATAACGAATGCCATTCTTTCTGGATTTCTTTTGTGATCGGCAACATTTCGATCTGCCGTTGGTATTTTTCAATTTGGAGATGGCGTTCCTTGATCCGCTCTTCCGTCTGTTCCAATTCAAGCTCCGGATTTTGTTTCATGATTTGCTGCAGCTGCTCCACTTTCCGTTCCATCATAATCCCTTGACGGTGAAGCTCTTTTAATTCGCTTTGTATGTTGGATAACGACTCCTGGTGTTGGGAAAGTTCTTTTTCCATTTCGTTGATTTCATGATTCAGTTGTGCTTTTTGCTCCTCATAGGAATGGAAACTTTCTTGTTGTTCTTCCAACCGGCCAATCTTTTCCTGCAACGTTTGAATGACCGCTTGAAGTTCATCAATGGACGGAATGAACCCGGTATTTTCTATTGGCAGTTCCGCCAATTCTCTTTCATATTGTTGGATCTCTTGTTGCAGTTGGACCTCTTTTTGTTTATAAGACTGAAGTTTCGATTCATGGAGGCCGAGGTTTTCCAAATATTGTTCGGCCACGGCACTTTTCAATTTTTCAAAAACGAGTTTCGACTCATCGGCCAACGATTGATATTGAACGAGCAACCCGTTCACATATAGCCGCCTTAAATATAGGCCACGGATGGAGGGGATTCCGTTCTGCCAATTGATTTTTCGTTGTTTGAAGGCGAGTGCCAATTTATCCAAAAAGTCATTGACCTCATGTAATGAATAATGGTGGTTCGGCGGGAGCGGGACGGGAACGATGGGTATTTTCAACGTTTTTTGGTTGTATTCGATGGCTTTTTCAATCCGCTTGGAAATTTGGATTGCCGGTTTCAGTTCCATCAACTGTTGGTGAATTTTCTCCATATCCAAAAACAGCTGGTTGATGACAAAACCTCTTCGGATTCCGTAGGTTTCAATGAATCCTTCCACTTCCTCCAATTTTTTGAAGGATTTCAATTGGGCCAGGAGATCATCCACTTCCAATATTTTTGACTCCATGAATGCAATTTCATTGGACACTTGCTGCAATTCGGATTGCGCTTTTTCCAATTTTTCCTTTATTTCAACATAGTGGATGAAATGTTCGCTTTCTTCGATATGTTTCCTTGCTTCATTGATTTCCAGCTGAATTTTATCAAGACCGGTGCTGGACAATGTTTGTTCGATTTCTTTCAGTTTTTCAGACCGTTCATTCAAGGAGGATTGGAATGTTTCAATGGTTTGTTCCGCTTTTTCCTTTTCTTTATTTAAAGCGATGATTTGCTTTTTCAAATTGGAAATTGTGTCAAAAGCCTTTTCCAATTCCTTTTCCGCCTGATTTTTCCGCAAAATCTCCTTTTCCAGTTCGGCCGCTTTTTCCTTCAGGTGATCGATTTGGCTCGTGCATGCTTGAATGCCCTGTTGCAATAGGATTTCCTTTTGATCATGTTGACTGATTTCCTTCGATAACGCATCAAAGGTTTGAGTTTTCCAATATTCCGCCACATTCTCCTCGATGAACTTTTTCCCTTCTTCTTCGATGCTGTCTGTCCGTCCGTAGCGCAAAATGCGGATGTCTTTATTGGATAAAAGCCGGCCAAGTGCATTATCCACCGCCAAATTGGATTGGGAGGCGATCAATGTTTTCAATCCCATTTTCACGTTTTGATAACAGATTTCAGAAATGACCGTTGTTTTCCCTGTTCCGGGTGGTCCCTGAATGACATACAAATCTTCTGTTTCCAGTGCACCCAGCACAGCTTCCCGCTGAAATTCATTCAGATTGTTATGAAATTCGATTTGAAGCCGATTTTTCCGATTTGCCACCTTTGGTTCGTCTTCAAATAAAAAGTTTTCAAGATTCGGGTTTGCCGCAAGCCCTTCCTTTAAATGTTCAAACCCTTTCAAGAGGCGGTTGAGCTGGGATTTTGTCGAGGCGTTGCTGAAAGTGACTTGCTCTGAGGGAAAATCAAATACCTGTTGCTTGGCGAGTTTACTGATTGGCGGACTCAGTTCGATGTCGACGGTTTGTTGTTGGGCATTGGTTTTTACAACTTCCCCGATTTCACTTTTTACGCCTTTGACATAGGCGTTCATTCCTTTTATCTGTTTCCACTCTTTGTTTGTGATGCCACCCAGTTTCAATGTTGCCACGGAACAGTCAGAACTGTACGAAACAGACTGTATTCTTGCTTCAATATCATCGATGTTGGCATTTTTGTATAAAACTTTTAAATAGCCTTCCCAGCTGGTGATCCGTTTATTGACATAATCGTATCTGTCTTTTGCAACCGGCAATTCGGCAATGGTTTTCAGGAATGCCTCCGGATAAGTGTGGCCGTTGATTCTTGTTGGTGCGAAATGGATTCTCATCGATTTTCTTCGATTCGTCTTGACCGGTGTATGTTTTCCCTTAGTCCGGAAGTTTTTGGCGATGAGGCCATTTTTGCTATCAAAAACGCAGTCTATAATCACAACCCGGCCATTCATCTTTTTCGCCAAATTACTATTTTGTTCGTTGTCAAAATAAATGGCCAGGGATAGGGATGTTTCTTCAATGGATTGTTTTTCTAGATATACATGGAAAGAGGATTGCAATTGAAAAAAGGCATGTTCATCGGCAAAGTGTTCCTTGATGGCTTCCCGTGCTGTATTCGTCAACACAATGAAACATTTCATCGCTTCTACCGTTTGTACCATGAACATCCCTCCTTTTTTACTCACAATCGTCATTATAACAAAAATAGATGGACCGTTATAGTTTTGAAAAATAAAAAATGACTAACCCTTTCACTAGTCATTATGTACCCCTATCCCTTTTTTGTCCGGGCAATTTCATGGTATTTTGCATCCCAATCCGGATCAATTTTTCTTAATGGCACCGGTCTAAAGTTTTCTTTTGTCACCAAAATGTTCACCGTTGTACCTGTCGCCGCAACGGAGCCGTCTTCATGCAAGATTTCATAACCGTATGTCGTGCGCAATTTATCATGCTGTTCCACCCATGTACGGACAGTTGCCACTTGTCCATAACGCATCGCTTTTTTATATTGGACATTCAATTCAATCACTGGTGATACAATTCCCATTTCTTCCAACTTTGTATAATCGTATCCCAAATCGCGGATCAATTGGGTTCTGCCAATTTCCATCCAAATGACGTAGTTGGCGTGATACACCACACCCATCTGATCCGTATCGGCATAACGGATTTCCACTTGTTTTTCGCTGACAAACATAAAATCACCTCTCCAACAGTATACCGCATTCAAAAATCGGTGCAAATGGACATCTCAATTTTTTCCAACTATATTTGTTTCGCTCTCTGGCAATAATGATGGATACTTAACCTGATTGCAAAAATAGAAAATTGGAATGAGACTATCATGAAATGGAAACTGCTTATGCGATATATTTCCAGTATTTGGATTATTAAATATTATATTAAAATAAAAAAACTGATGTGAATGGATGTCCGCATTCCATCAGTTTTTCTGTTAAAAGCCAATCAATTGACCAATCATTCGGATATCGTTCATAATATTGTTTTTATTTTTGGCCACATTTTCATACCACATCTCGATGATTTCCATCGCCTTTTCTTCAACCTGCTGATTCTTCTTCATTAATGAAACGATCGTGTCGATGAATTTTGTCCGTTCTTCATAAAATTTCACGCGCATTTCAAAGTCTTTGTTCACTTCCACCTGAAACACTTTTCCGAGGCGGAGGATTCCCAAATTGACATGCTGCTCGGAATAAAGAGTAGAACCGACATAAGCCAATTTTTCATTGAAGGAAATTTGGCCTTCTTTAAAATAAGTGGCCATCAACTTTTCCACTTCCGCCGTCACGGATTCCAATTTTTTGACTTGCGTTTCGGTCAATTCTTTTGTTTGTTCGAACAAAGGCAGCATCGCCAAGGAATCATCGAACAATTCCTTCACCTTTTCAAACCGGTCCTGATCTCGGGGAATATTCAACTGATGAAGAATATTTTCAAACACATATAAACGCTGCAGGTAACCTGTCAGCAAAACGATTCCGTTGTATACTTTTCTGGCATCCATTGTCATCGGTATCCCACTTTCTTTAATCTCTTTTTTTGAACATAACATATTTGGAAAGAAAACGAAATAATCATTTTTTTACTCCGGTATATAAAGAAGGAGGTGCCATCAGGCGACACCTCTTTTAATCCCATTCAATATTGGCGATGATCCCTTCTTCATCATGCAGATCCAAAAGGATTCGGGCGGACATCGCGTCCCTTTGCAATTGTTCTTCAATATAAAGGCGAATGGCTGTAATGAAATTCACCGTGTTATATGGCTCCATTTCACCGTTTACGTAAGCTTCCGCAGTAAAGCCTCTATCATCGTCATACAATAGTTCCACTTCCACATCTTCAGGACGCACATTTTTGAATTTTGCATGGAACAGGCAAACCGCATCCACGATTTCCTGTTCAGACAATGTTATCTTCTCCAATGTTCCGTTACCTCTTTCTCATTTTTGCGTTTTAACATGAAATAAATTTTCATGATGAGATAGGCAATCAATAAAATCGCACCGAGATTGATCATTAATCCCAAAAGGCTTCCAAGAATGCCCATATCCGCAAACAGGCTGCCGAACAATAAGCCGGCAAGTCCGCCTACAAGGAGGCCTTTCATTAATCCGCCGGAAGAGAATCCGCCTTTCGTTGTGGAAGTGCCGGTTTTATTTGAATTTTGATTTGTTGTCGACTTATTAACATTGTTGTTTTTATTAGTGTCGTCGTTGGTTACACGGTTTTTTGAAGGGAATGTCGTTCCGCTGAACCCTTTTTTACCGGATTTATAAGATTTTGCTTCTACTGTCACATCCCCGCTGTCATGAAAAACAACCGCACCAACGTTAGAGAATACCAATGCGAAAGCAAGCAGTACCGCTGAAAGTTTTTTCATTCAAAATCCTCCTATATTTTCTCTTAGGTGTACATAAATTAAGTATAGCAAAATATAGGTTGCGAAAAAACTAAATGCACCTCTTAATTTCTATCATTTCCACCATGGATTAGAAAAAAATGATTTGTCCAAGCGTCGCATCGAATAGTCATTTAGTATAAAAAAAATATAATTTTATGCAAATCATTGTATGAAAATTTATGGTAAAATTATCTTCTGCGAGGTATTATAAAACATATATTTGTTGTTGTTTAGGAGGAAGGAGAACATATGAGTAAAATTCGAATCGGGATTGTTGGATACGGAAATTTGGGTAGGGGTGTAGAAGCAGCAGTTCAACAAAACCCTGATACAGAACTTGTAGCAGTTTTTACGCGTCGTGATCCGCAAACAGTGACGATCAATTCAAATGCGAAAGTCCTTCATGTGGACGATGCGTTATCCTATACAGACGAAATTGACGTGATGATTTTGTGCGGCGGTTCTGCAACAGATTTGCCTGAACAAGGACCATACTTTGCACAATATTTCAATACAATCGACAGTTTCGACACACATGCAAAAATTCCAGAATATTTTGATACAGTAAATGCGGCAGCTGAAAAAGCCGGAAAAGTTGCCATCATCTCGGTTGGTTGGGACCCAGGTTTATTCTCATTGAACCGTTTAATCGGCGAAGCGGTATTACCGGTTGGGAATACATATACCTTCTGGGGTAAAGGTGTGAGCCAGGGCCACTCTGATGCCATCCGCCGTATTGAAGGTGTAAAAAATGCGGTACAATATACAATTCCAATTGAAGATGCGGTGAATCGCGTACGCAGCGGCGAAAATCCTGAACTTTCCACACGCGAAAAACATGCCCGTGAATGTTTCGTTGTGTTGGAAGAAGGCGCAGATCCAGCGAAAGTTGAACACGAAATTAAAACAATGCCAAACTATTTCGATGAATATGATACAACAGTGCATTTCATTTCCGAAGAAGAATTGAAGCAAAATCACAGCGGCATGCCGCATGGTGGTTTCGTCATCCGAAGCGGTGTGAGCGGATTGGGCGACAAACAAATCATCGAATTCAGTTTAAACCTTGAAAGCAATCCGACATTTACATCAAGCGTTCTTGTGGCATATGCACGCGCTGCATACAGATTAAATCAAAATGGCGACAAAGGTGCAAAAACAGTATTCGATATTCCATTCGGACTGCTATCACCTAAATCTCCGGCCGATTTAAGAAAAGAACTTTTATAATCTTGATTGTCAAAGAGGCTGGGACATAACTAATAAAGTGAACGAGCTGCAAAAAGATTTTTTGTAAAAAATTGATATCACAGAAAATTGATTGGAGTGACGGGGCGAGTGCTCCTGTCGCGCACGCTTAGTCGCAAAGCAAAAGCTTTCCTGCGGGAACAGCCCGAGTCTCGAGCGAAGGTTTGAGCTCCGAGGAGGCTCGAGCCGGGCCCGCGGAAAGCGTCCCCGGAACGGAAATCAATTTTCTTCAATTATCAAAAAAACACCATTTTTCTCCCGTGAGAAAATGGTGTTTTTTATCTTTTGTCCCAGCCTCTTTATTTGGTTTCTATACCAGCTGTATTCCCTGCCCTATTTCTTCACAAGATTGCAGCTCTTGCCATTTTGCAATGAAAGATTATAGTCAATCTCGTCCCGATCATAGTCAATCAACGAAGGATAATAGCCAAAGGGAAGATAATATTAGTCAAACTCCGCAAAATAATTGCCATCCCTTTTGAACGCACAAAAAAAGGGCTCTATAATATTTGGTGTTGGTGAGTATAAACCAGCACCAATTTTTTTGAACAAAAAAAAATGAGACAGTGACAAAACTCTGGTAAAATGTAATCGCCAAAACACATTTTCCAAAGGAGTTGTGTCACATGTCTCACCATCATTCTATACGAAACCTACTCAATATAAAAGACAAAAATATCACATTTGATGAAAATTTTTGTGCAGAAGAACTCATTAAAGGGGTCCAATCAAAAGTCTTTTATGGCCAATTAACTTACCAACCAAAAGCTTGTTATGCTTGTGGACATGTCTTTGATGTTCAAATCATTAAACACGGTTTTAAAACGTCTCTCATTAAAATGCCTAGCATTTCAGGTTTTCATACCTACTTAAAATTGCGTAAACAGCGTTATTTCTGTAAACATTGTCATTCCACGTTTACTTTAAAAACGAGCGTCGTGGCTAAAAACTGTTGTATTTCCAACAATACTAAAGTAGCGATTGCTTTAAACGCCAAAGATAAAATATCCGAAAAAGATATTGCGATGAAACATCATGTTTCTCATGCCACTGTCAGTCGTGTCATTGACAGCTTTTATAGCTATTATCAACCAAATGTTCACTACCTTCCAAAGCATTTGTGTTTTGATGAGTTTAAATCAGTGAAATCCGCAGCTGGAGCGATGTCCTTTATTTTCTGCGACTCTGAAACGGGGGAGATTGTGGATATCGTGGAGGACCGGAGATTACATGTCCTCAAAGAGTATTTCTTACGGTATTCCAAGAAGGCGAGAGATGCGGTAAAAACGATTGTCATCGATATGTACAGCCCTTATATTTCCTTAATCCACGAAGTTTTCCCTAAAGCGGAAATCGTACTCGACAAATTCCATATCCTCCAACTATTTAGCAGAGCTTTAAACAAAACACGCATCAACGTCATGAATCGGGATAAAAAGAATTACAATAAATTAAAAAAATACTGGAAGCTCCTTCTGAAAGATCAAACAAAACTTGATTATAAGAACTATAAATATCATCGTTGCTTTAAAAAGCATATGTGTGAGGTGGAGATTCTCCACTATTGTGTATGGCAAAATAAAAGTGCAGAGCTTTGCAAAGGAAAAATGCAGAGTCCTGCACTAAATTTCTGTGCATAAACAAAAAAAGACTTGCCAGTCACCCCAAGTCCCACTACAGTAATTGTGTCAAGCAATTGGTAGTGGAGGTAAGAAAGGATGCTAGCAATGTCTGATATTAATTGTATCAAACATTTAAGAAATAACAAAGGTTTATCTATTTCAGAAATACAAAGAACAATGGGAATTAATTGGCGAACAGCTAAGAAGTATGCGGATGAAGATCAACTCCCTAAACAGAAATCATTTAAAAAGAAAGGGATGATGTATGAGGAAAAGTGGGGAGTAATTGTTTCAGATTGGCTTTTTGAGGATTTAAAGTTAAGGAAAAAATTAAGAAGAACAAAGAAACAAATATTTGAAGAACTAAAGGAAATGGGTTTCCAAGGTTCTTATCGTACTGTTTGTTACTTTATCTCTGAATGGATGAATACTCACCAAGAAGAAAAGGATAAAGGGTATGAAAGATTAGAACATCCTCCGGGTGAAGCTCAAGTAGACTTTGGAGTAATGGAAGCTGTACAAGATGGAGAAATTGTGGATATTCATGCTTTAGTTATGACGTTTCCTCATAGTAATGCTGGATTTGCAGTACCGTTACCAGCTGAAAATCAAGAATGCTTCTTACATGGTCTCAATATTCTTTTTAAACAGGTTGGGGGAGTACCTAAAAGGATAAGAATCGATAATTTGACCCCCGCTGTGAAGAAAAAAAGGACAAAAAATGAAGAAGCACAATTAACTGATGAATTTGTTCAATTTCAGAATTATTATGGCTTTGATGTGCAGGTATGCAATCCAAGAAGTGGCCATGAAAAAGGAAATGTTGAGAATAAAGTTGGATATATACGCTATAACTTTTTTACTTCAGCTCCAATAATGGACAGCTATGAGGGTTTAACTGATCAATTATTTCATAAATTAGAGGCGGACAGAAATAGAATTCATTATGCCAAAAACGTACGTATTGAGGACTTATGGCAGGAAGAACGGGATTATCTTCTAGCATTACCGGAAAAGCCCTATCCTGTATTTAAAGAGCATCTTGTTAAAGTAAACAAATATAATGAAGTGAAAGTGGATCAGACGTTGGTTCATGTCCCTAAGGGTGGCAACTATAGTCAATTACAAATGATATTAACATGGGATCAATTAAAGATTGTTTCACCTAATGGGGAGATATTATTGGATGACTATCGGCCATATATGAAAAAGCGAAAAGCATTACCATGGCTTTCAATAATTAAAACATGGATTCATAAACCAAGGGTTGTAGAATATTCGCGCTATAATAAGTATTTACCGGGAAGAATTAAAGAATTTTTGTTGGTAGATAATTTAATTATTCGACGAAAACGATTAGAAGCTCTAGCTAGTTTATTAGTTTCTCATGACATGAAGAAGATTAATGAAGAGTTCTATGAATTAATTGCACAGGATAAGCTACCTAGTGATAATAATCCTTATGAAGTGGACTGGAGTAAATACGATTCATTAGCTCCTAGAGAGGAGGCTGTCAATTGAAACAGGACATTAAAGAATTGTGTAAGTCATTGAGGTTAGCTTATGTTGCGGATGTATACGAGCAAATACCGTTTGAAACTCCGAAACAATTCTTATATGGGCTACTTAAGGAGGAAATAAGATTAAGAGAAAAAGCGAGAGCAATCCGCTTGATAAAAAAGGCGAAGTTCTTAGATAAAAAGAGTTTACATGATTACGAGTGGACCGAACAACTTCGGTTCCCTCCTCACTTAACCAAAGAGGATTTGTGTAGCCTACAATTTATTGAGAATCGAGAAAATGTAGTTTTAGTTGGTTCACCCGGGACAGGGAAGACTCATTTAGCCACAGGACTAGGGAAAAAAGCTTGTGAACTAGGTTATGAGGTTCGTTTTTACCGTGTTGCCCACCTAGTTGAGGAATTAGAGCAAGCTTTACGTAACAACCGTTTATCAGCATTTAGAAAACGGATGGAGAAGGTTGATTTGGTCATTTTAGATGAAATGGGATACTTACCATTTAGTAAAGAAGGAGCTGAATTATTATTCCAAATTATATCGGAGTTTTATGAACAGAAAAGCGTAATTATTACATCTAACTTAGAATTTAGTCAATGGAACCGGATCTTTACAGATTCTCGTTTAACAGCAGCGTTAGTGGACAGGCTAATTCATCACGCCCATATCATCTCTTTTCATGGCGAGAGCTATAGACTGTCCCACGCATTGTCGAAAAGGAATTAAATGGGTGGCAAACCTCTGCATTTTTAATTGCATTTCTCTGCACTTTTCTATTGCAAAATACAACTATCTCATTGATTTAGATTCTGAATTAAAAGCGTCCTATGAGTTATATCAATACGTGCAACATTGCATAAAAATCAAAGACTTTGAGCTCCTAAAGAAAACATTAGAGAATAAACAAAATATCGTTTCCAGCTATATGAAAACCGCCATCAAGACAATCAACAAATACATCAATTACGTGGAGAATACGTTGAAATATGATTATAACAACGGCATTTTAGAGGGGATTAATAACAAAATCAAAGTGATTAAACGCATTTCTTTCGGTTATCGATCCTTCTATCACTTTAGAAACCGAATATTCATTACCCAAAACTTAGCGAAAATAAAAACAGCTTAGGGGAACCTCGAATTTCCCCTAAGCCATCCGATTACATATTACCAAATAATGTCACTAAAATTTATTCACCAACACCATTTGACAAAGAACCAAAAAAGAGGCTGGGACAAAATTAGCTTCTAGATAGGAAAAAGGAGAATTTGAGCCAACTCAAATTCTCCTTTTTCCATTTATCCCCATTATTTTTGGTTAGTTGATCTTTGTTGGCCGTGTATTTTCGTAAATTCACGGCCATTAAGGCAATGCCCATTTCATTTTCCACTTTCGATTTTCCTCGAACGGAAAATCGAGTGAAACGCAAATTAGCCTTCAAGAATCCAAAAACTGGTTCTACGTCTATTTTACGTTGACGGAAAATAGAACCAGCTTTTTCTTCTGAAAGCTTCGCTCTTACATATTCTTTTTGTTGTTCCCATTTTTCATTCACCATGACCTTTCGGTGATTGCCTTCCTTTGCTTTTGTGCATGATGAACGAAATGGACATCCTGAACAGTTTTCACATTCATAGATTTTCAATTCTCGTTTGAAACCAGTCTTATCTGTACGTACAGAACGATAACGGAAGGTTACTCGCTGCTGATTTGGACAAATGTAGGTATCACTTTCTTCGTCGTACATCCAATTGTCTGGATGAAATGGATTTTGTTTATATTTCTTCTTTTGTTCTTTCTCATACATGGTATATGGAATGAGTGCCTCACATTTTCGATTCGAAAGGATGTCTTCATAGTTTTGTTCACTACCATAACCAGCATCTGCGACAATATACTTTGGCAACGGAAAATAATCCTTTTCTATCTTATTCAAGAACGGAATTAATGTACGTGTATCAGTAGGATTTGGAAAGATGCTATAAGCTAGTGCGTATTGACCTTCTGTTGCGATTTGTACGTTGTATCCAGCTTTCAATTGACCGTTTTTCATATAGTCGTCTTTCATTCGCATGAACGTCGCATCTAAGTCTGTTTTGGAATAACTATTCCGTTCACCCAAGATTTCGAAGTCTTTTTGATACTTTTGTTTACGTAAAATCAAGTCAATCAACTGTTTGTACACTCGCTTCGGATATTTCCGTTCGCTTCTTAATGCTTTTCGTTCTGTGGCATCGGGCGATGCTTCTATCTTTTGGTCATATTCCGTAATCACTTCATCGACTTGTTGCACCATTTGAGCGAGTTCTTCAACGGACAGTTCTCCCTCATTTTCCCGCTCCATTTCAGGGATGATTTCCTTCTCTAACAGTTCGTTGTAGAGCTGATTGGATTTTTCAATTAAGCTTTGGTTGTATTTTTCAATGGATTTCTTCCATACGAAAGTAAATTTATTGGCATTCGCTTCAATCTTCGTACCATCGATAAAAATGGCTTCTTGATCGATTAACTTTTCTTCCACCAGTTGGCAACGGAATTGGACAAAACATTGACGAATTAATTCTTTTACTTCCGGATGCACACGAAAACGATTGATCGTCCGATAACTTGGTTCATATCCTTGTGCCAACCACATCATTCGTATACTGTCCTTTAATAGCGCTTCAATTTTTCGACCTGAAAAGACAGACTGCGAATAGGCACACAAAATAATTTTTAGCATCATGCGTGGATGATAAGCAGGACAACCTGTATTTCGAAGAAACGGCTGGAAGGCTTCATCTGGAATACTTTCAACTAAATGGTGAATGTGGAAGGCAATATCATTTTCTTGTAATTTTATTTCTAAATCTAGAGGCAAAACTAATTGATTCATGTTATAATATTTGAACATAAGGACCCTTCTTTCTGTTAGGTTTTGTGTGCTAACTTAATTTTAACAGAAGAGGTCCTTATTTTTTATTGAAAAAATGAAAAACAGCCCATGAAATTTTGGAATGAAATTTCATGGGCTGTTTCCATTTTAGAGGGGGTTTTGTCCCAGCCTCTTCATACTGCCAGAAATTATTTTCCAGCCAATTTGTTTCTTAATACCATTTGTAGGATACCGCCATGACGGTAGTAATCCACTTCCACTTCAGAGTCGAAACGAGCCAACGCTTTGAACTCAGTTACTTTACCTTCTGGAGATACTGCAGTAACTGTTAGAACATCGCGTGGTTTTACATCGTCTGTCAAGTTAACAGAAATTGTTTCGTCACCTTTTAATCCTAAAGTTTCTGCGTTTTCACCAGGCATGAATTGAAGTGGTAGAACACCCATCATCACTAGGTTAGAACGGTGGATACGTTCATAGCTTTGTGCGATAACTGTTTTGATACCTAATAAGTAAGTACCTTTTGCAGCCCAGTCACGGCTGGATCCCATACCGTAGTCGTTACCAGCAAGTACTACAAGGCCTGTACCTTGTTCTTGGTATTTCATAGCTGCATCGTAAATGTACATTACTTCGCCAGTTGGCCAGTAAGTAGTGAATCCACCTTCTGTACCAGGTGCAACTTGGTTGCGGATACGGATGTTTGCGAATGTACCACGCATCATGACTTCATGGTTACCACGGCGAGAACCGTAAGAGTTGAAGTCGCGGATTGCTACACCTTTTTCTTGTAGGTATTTACCTGCAGGTGTATCTTTACCGATTGCACCAGCTGGTGAAATGTGGTCAGTTGTAATAGAGTCACCAAACTTCGCAATTACGCGCAAGCCTTTAAGCTCTTGAATTGGAGCTGGCTCTTTAGAAAGACCTTGGAAGAATGGTGGGTTTTGAATGTAAGTTGAATTTTCATCAAATGTGTATAGAGACTCAGTTGATGTTTCAATTGCATTCCATTTTTCGTTTGCAGTGAATACTGTTTCGTATTCTTTTTTGAACAATTCAGGTGTAACCACTTTATTTAAGATCGCGTAAACTTCTTCAGTTGATGGCCAAATGTCATTGAAGAATACGTCGTTACCGTTTTTATCTTTCGCGATTGGATCTTTTTGTAGGTCGATATCCACTGTACCAGCTAAAGCATAAGCCACTACTAATGGTGGTGATGCCAAGTAGTTCGCTTTTACAAGTGGGTGAACACGGCCTTCGAAGTTACGGTTACCGGAAAGTACAGAAGTTACGAACAAGTCTTTTGCTTTGATCGCTTCTTCGATTTCTGGAAGCAATGGGCCGGAGTTACCGATACATGTTGTACAACCGTAACCTACTGTGTTGAATCCGATTTGGTCTAAGTAATCTTGTAGACCTGAATCTTTTAAGTAACCTGTAACAACTTTGGAACCAGGTGCTAATGAAGTTTTCACCCATCTTGGTGGTTTAATGCCAAGTTCAACCGCTTTTTTCGCAACAAGACCAGCAGCGATCAATACGTATGGGTTGGATGTGTTTGTACAAGAAGTGATCGCAGCGATTGCTACAGCACCTGTAGGCATTTCTAATTCTTCGCCATCAGCAAATTTGATTGTTGAAGTTTTGCTGAATTCATCTTCAGTTAAACCGAAACCTTGTACGCCCATTGGAGCAACTACTGCTTCACGGTAGCGTTTTTTCATTTCTGAAAGTGGAATCAAGTCTTGTGGACGTTTTGGACCAGAAAGGTTTGGTTCGATTTCGTCCAATTTGATTTCAAGTACATCAGTGTAAACTGGCTCGAAGTTTGGATCGAAGAACATATCGTTTTCTTTCAAGTATTTTTCAATTACTTGTACATGTTCTTCATCACGGCCAGTTAGACGCAAGTAGTTAAGTGTTTCGTTGTCGATTGCAAAGTAACCGCAAGTTGCGCCGTATTCTGGTGCCATGTTGGAAATTGTCGCACGGTCGGCAAGTGGCAATGTCGCTACGCCAGGACCGAAGAATTCAACGAATTTACCAACTACACCGCGTTTACGTAATACTTGAGTTACTTTCAACGCCAAGTCAGTTGCAGTTGCACCGTTTGGAAGTTTACCAGTTAATCTTACACCGATAACTTCCGGAATTGTGAAGTAAGATGGTTGTCCAAGCATACCAGCTTCCGCTTCGATACCACCAACACCCCAACCAAGTACGCCAAGACCGTTGATCATTGTAGTATGGGAGTCAGTACCAACCACTGAATCCGGATAAGCTTCAAAAGTGCCGTCTTCGTTTGGTTTAACGTGAATTACTGGCGCTAAGTATTCCAAGTTTACTTGGTGAACGATACCTGTTGCAGGTGGAACCGCACGGAAGTTATCGAATGCAGTTTGAGCCCATTTTAAGAATTTGTAACGTTCTGCGTTGCGTTCAAATTCTAAATCCATGTTCGCTTGTAAAGCTTCAGGAGTACCGTATTTGTCTACTTGAACAGAGTGGTCGATTACAAGGTCAACCGGAATTTCTGGATTGATTTTTGCTGGGTCTCCGCCAAGTTCTTTCATGGCAGAACGTAAAGAAGCTAAGTCTACAACTACAGGAACACCTGTGAAGTCTTGTAGAACTACGCGGGAAGGTTTGAATGGAACTTCACCTTCAGGATCTGCTCCTTCTGCCCATTTTGCCAAGTTGTCTACGTGTTCTTCTTTGATTACATAGTTATCATATTGACGTAAAACAGATTCTAATAAAACTTTGATGGAATAAGGTAGGCGTGATACGTCTGCAATGCCTGCTTCTTTTAATGCAGCCAAACGGTAATAATAGTAAGTTTTACCGTTCAGTTCAAAAGAAGCGCGACTGTTGTGTAAGTTGCTCTTTGTCATATGTAATCCCCCTATATTAATTTTGAAAAGGCTTCCTAGTTCTTTTCTCCATGACCAATCATAACTCACTTATCTTCATAAGTAAATTACATTAAAATTATGTTTTGTCATTAGAGATTTTTATGAACTCGATGACCAATACAATTTTATTCCAAAAAATTCATCATTTCAATGATGTGATGAAAAATGAATATTTTGGATAATCTCACTTATAGTTTATACTTAAGCACAAAAAAATTAAAGAGACTTTTATGAATAATTATTCCCTTTTTCGAATGGATTATTAGATCGTCAATTCACTCAGGATTTCCCCTTTTCGATCCTTGACGTTGATTTGAAAATGCTCTTGATCATCCAGTTTTTCCAACCCAACATACCAAATGGAATATCCTTTGACGCCATACAACTCGAGGGTGCTCTCAGGTAAGCCGGACATTTCAATAAAAGAAGCTTTTTCGCCATTGACTTCAACTTCCGCTTCCCCGGTTCTTTTAATTAATCCAAAAAGAATTACTCCGTCTGAATAAGCTGAAGTGATTTTATTTTCCTCCAAAGAATCCGGCAACTTCGCATAGGCGCCGTCTCCGCTTGTCCAACCTTTGAAATTTTTCTTCACAACGCCGGTGCCGAAATAGTTTCCATTCGATAAAAAGAAATATCGATGTTCCTTTTCGCTTTTCGGTCCTTCTATCCATTCATAGTCCGCATCTTTTGGCAGTGCTTCTTCAGGCGTGTCAAACCCGTCCCCTGAAAAATGTACCGTAAATTCCCGGAATGCAAAAGCAAGCACGATGACCATTGCCGCAAAAATCAATATTCTTGTCATGCTGGTTTTCATTCGACCTCTCCCCCTTTCAACACGTTCATACTTTAAAAAAACTATAATATACTATTTTACCTTTTCATAAAATGAAACAAATTCGATTTAGCAAATCCCATCAATATTTACTTCACTTCCCACAAAAAACCCCGATTTCTCTTCTTAAATGAATGCAAAAAATGGCCATTGACTCCTTTCATTCGAGCGTTCGGACTCAATACATATCATTTTAACGAAAACCCCCTTTTCACTACACCATTTTTGACTCCTTTTCATCAAAAAAGGAATAGAATTCCATTTTTTTAGTGAGAATAGTTGTACGTATGTGTTTAGGAGGGGTAACATGTTTCGTTCACTATACAACTTGTTTTTCTCAAAACTGAATACAATCAAAGGTTCCTTGGCGAAGGCGGATAATGGCGATGTGATCCGGCTGTATCCAAAAAAATATAAGGAATCCTTCCAAATAGATAAAGATGTCACGATCGTTGGGGATGAAAGCGGTCAAACGGTCATCGAAGGAATGTTCGTCATCCCGAAAAACATTCGTGCAACTTTTCAAAATCTCACCATTGCACCTACTGCCCATCTATACATTGAAGGTGAAGCGGTTTTTGAAAACTGCACCATCAAAAAAAATACCAATGTGCTGATTACAGTAAATGGCGGATATATTAAAGCCGTTCACAGCAATTTCCAAAAAGCGAAGGAAGTGGCTGTTGCCCTATTAAACAATAGCAATGGCGTATTCACCCATTGCAACTTTCACCATAACGGAAAAATGCATCTTTTCGTAAAAAACTCGAAAGCTTTTTTGGAATCGTGCGAATGTTCCAATGCTTTGAAAGGACTTTGGATAACGGATCAATCTTTCGCACAAACGAAAAAAAGCCATTTCACCCGACATGAGGACACACAAATTTTTGCGGAAAATTCAACATACTTCGATTTCCAAAGCTTTATCGAACGAAGCGATGGATTTGGAATTGTGGCAAAAAATGAATCGGAAGTAAATTTGCATTCAACGGTGTTATTTTCCCATGTTTCCACTCAACTGGTCATAGACAAAAGCAGGCTCAACGGAAAACAATGCCTTATACAATGCGGCAATGAATCGGGCGTCGTTTTGCAGGAAGGAGAAGGATTGTTATCCCAATGCGAAATTTCCAGCCATCAAAAGAGCAATGTTCAAGCATCCAAAAAATCTCTCCTTCATCTCGAACATTGTGAAATCCATTCCGGGTATGATAACGGCCTGGTCATCAACAAAGAATCCATTGTGAATTGCAGCAAGACAATGATTAAAGACCATTTATCCACCCAAGTGGTAATTACCGACAAATCCCAGTGTTCAATGAAAGAAAGCTCAATCATAAACGGCCGGCATGTCGGAATAGGTGTAGAGAGAAAATCGGAGTGTATGCTTTTGGAATGCCAAGTCATTCAAAACAACAATTCCGCATTCAATGTGGATCGCGGTGTGTTGAGGGTTTATCGCTGCGATATTTCTGAAAACAACGGGAATGGAATCTTGGCGATCAATCATTCGGAAGTGGAAGTGGAGGCTTGCCGCTTTTTTGGCAACCATATGCCGCATCTGGCAAGCAAAACAAAAGTAAAAATTCATATCAGCAATTCGGATTTTCACCATGGAAAAAGCATATTCCTATTGCATCGGTGTGAAATCCATGCGGTGCATTCCAGGTTTCATGACAGCATGAATATTCAAATAGAGATTACGGAACATTCAACAGCGAATTTTGAACATTGCAAAATTTATAACGGGAAATCTTATGGAATTAAAGTGCTGAAGAATTCCCATTTATCCCTTTATCATAGCCAGATCCATCACCATGAACTTGCCCAAATAGTGGTAAACGACAGCTCCGTCATTTTGAATAATTCAGAGATTTACCAAGGAAAACGAAATGCCTTGTTTATTCAAAACCATAGTGAAGTGTTTATCCAGGAAAGCTTCATTTCAAAACATTTACAAGCGCAAATTTGGATCGATCATGAGTCCAGCCTGGAGCTTTTAAGTGTGCAGTTGACCGATGGAAAACATTCCGACTTGCACGCCCAAAACCAGTCAAAAGTCTATGTCGAAAACAGCATCATCCGAAATGACCAATATCGTTATAATGTGCAGGCATTGAACAATTCCAAGATCGAAATCGTCAATACCATCGTTGAAAATAAATACGGCGACGTCTATTACAGTGAAAACAACAGTTCCATCAATAATTCCGATTATTGATGGAACTGCTTTTTTATAAATGGAGTCGTTTTTTTATAATTTGTGAAAAATGTTCTAAATGGCGCAATTTTTGTTTCCGAAACTTGAAATCTATGAGAAAATAAGGAGTTGGAAAGGAAGAGATTCGAAAACTATGACGACTTTAAAAAAAATTACGCCTAATTATGATCCTTGGGAAAGTTATTTAGATGTTGAGCAATACGGAAAACTTGTATTATCCAATATAGAATTTACCACTACTTATTTATGCAACATGCGGTGCGCCCATTGTGCAGTAGGGTACACTTTGCAAACGAAAGATCCCGATGCGTTGCCCCTCGATCTGCTTTTAAGAAGATTGGATGAAATTCCAACGTTGAGATCTTTGAGCATTACCGGCGGGGAACCGATGCTCAGCAAAAAATCCATACAAAATTATGTGAAACCGATATTGCAATATGCACATGAACGGGGCATCCGCACACAGATCAATTCCAACTTGACCCTTGACTTGGATAGATATTTGGAAATTGCTCCTTACATCGATGTTCTTCATATTTCCCATAACTGGGGAACGATTGATGAATTTGTGGAAACCGGTTTTGCCATGATGGATCGAAAACCGAGTTACGACCAGAGGGCCAAATTGTTTGAACGGATGATTGAAAACTCGAGGGCGTTGAGTGAAGCAGGGGTAATGGTTTCGGCTGAAACTATGCTGAATAAAAAAACCGTTCCATATATCGATCATATCCATCACCAAGTGGTCCATGAAATGAAGTGCAAACGTCATGAAATCCATCCAATGTACCCATCTGATTTCGCCCAATCCTTAACAGACACAACAAGCCTTTCTTTGGATGAAATCAGGGAGACCATTCACCACTTGCTTGACATCCGTGATGAAAATACGTGGATGTTGTTTGGCACTCTTCCTTTTTACCCTTGCAGTACGAAGGAAGAAGATCAAGCAATATTAAAACGGTTGAGAGAAGCGAAAAATGTGACAGTGCGGAACGACCCGGATGGACGATCCCGCCTGAATATCAATATTTTTACCGGCGATGTCATTGTCACGGATTTTGGCGACACTCCTCCCCTCGGAAATATTCAAACGGATTCGTTAACCGAAATATTTGATAAGTGGCTTGAAACGGATTTGGCCAAATCATTGAATTGTCATTGCCCTGCTGTGAAATGCCTGGGACCTAATGTACTCGTAAAAAATATGTATTATCCAAACACCGCATTCGTCAGTGGTGCCGCAATGAAGTAATAATAAAGGGATGGAAAGCTCCATCCCTCTTTTTATTGGGTTTTTTGTTCTTCCAGTATTTGCTGTATTTCGACAGGAGCGGGGATTGGCGGTATATCAGAGATGATATCCGTTTCCGTCAAGACTAACGGAGAGAAAGGGTATTTTTCCTTAAAATCCACAGCCAGTGTAAAATGTTGAGCCATTGAGTCGACCGTTAAATGATTGAATACATCCACATCCCCGAACAGATCGGATGCTGAAATCTGATCGATGGCCGAAAGAATATGTACCATTTCATCTTTAGAAAATGCCAGTTGTTCCCTTTCAATAAATGCTTTCAAATCTTGCTGCAGATATTCCTGCATCTCCTTGAGGCATTCAAATTCCTTCAATTTATTAATATATTTTTCAATGTTCATAAGTTCCTTATTATGTATATCTTTCAAGTGCCGTGCCTTATTGACGATTTTCTCCAGCTGCTGTTCCGCCAGTTCGTTGATCATCGTTTGCACGGTATATAAGTCGTTCAATAAATCAAATTCGATTCTTTTTATGGCATTATAAGTTTCTTTGCATTTTCTCTGAAGCCGATTCAACTTTTCCGCTTTTTTCAATAACATTTCCGCTTCATTGGATTGATCTTGAAAGAGCGGTTTCAACATTTTATTGCGGACAAATTTTTTTTCAAGTTTTTCGTAATATTGATATTCCATCATATACTCACTATGAAGGCTGCGGTATTCCCGAACCTTTTCATGATATTTTAGCGCAAGGGCGACAAACAGTTCCACACTGTCATTCATTAAATACTTTTCATATTCAATCACTTTGAGCAACTGGTACAGGGTTTGTACCTCCTGTAAAACCTGGCTGACGTGGGCGTATTCTTTTTCATAATCCGATAATATCTTTAAATTTTTTTCAACAATGGACTGCTCTATCGAATGCCCACCATTCAAATATTTTTCCAATCGGTCCCGCATGGACATGAATGGTTCCCTTTCTTTGATTCCATGCACTTCCCTTTCAAGCAAAACCATCCATTGCTTAAATCGGAGAGCAATATTTCTTTCCCGTTTATCTTTTTTATTGGCGATATGGTTGATTTTATCCACTAACCGGTGGATCCGGCTGTCGATGAAAAGTTGGATTTGATGGGATTTTTTTGCTTCCATTGCCTGTTTGGCCGAAACGCCGACAAACTCTTCGATCATATGGCCGCACCCCTTTTGCAAATAATGGAGGAAACGTGCCATCTTCTGTTCATTATATTGATCCGTGTTGATAATTAAATAAGTCCGGTATCCTTGCCGATATATTTTCTTGATAACACTTATTTCCCGATCAGCGACATTGCAATGGTTGCCCAAGACCCAAAACACTTCATCCGTCCGTTGCAATAGCGCATCGGAAATGTTGATTTCCCCTTTTTCCATAGAAATGGTGTTCATCAAGATCACGTTTTTCAACAAATCGCATCGAAGATAAATTTCAATATACTTTATGTATGTTTTTAGAAACTGTCCGATATATGTATTTTTATCTGTGAATAAATAAAGATGCTCCATCCCAAAATAAGCGGCTGTGCCATCAACTAGAATCGCACGTATACACTCTTTTTGGCCGTATCGGATAAAAATATTGACATGGGGTTCATTTTTTTCCGGCAACAAATTTCTTTCAACAAGCGCATTAATCAAGGTGTTTTTTCCTTCAATCTCACTGCCTATGAATAAAATCCTATAGGGTGATTGGGCATCTTCAATGAGCTGGTCCAGTTTGAAGGAAGTATCTTTTATGTATGAATTTTTTTCTAAGATGGAAGAAAGGACTTTTAATTTTTCAACCATTCCCGTTATGTTTTCTTCTTTCATCGAATCCATCCCTTTTTTCTTTTATATAGTATAATTATATATAGTTTCTTGTTATGTTAATGGTTTCTAATTTAAAATAAGTCCAGTTACTTATGAATTTTCCGAAAAATTAGTCGTTACATCCTAATTCAGTTTATGGAAAATGAAAAAAAACCGTATTTTTTTATTGATAGATGCAACAATAAGATAAAGTTTTTCAGATGCGTTTCATTTCTCGGTTTGGATAAAACATTTAGACTAGACTACTGCATGCATTTTGATCAAGGGTTGGGAGTGGCAATATGAAATGAAAAAATATCCCCTATTAACAGTCGGCATTTCCATCATGTTATTGGCCGGTTGTTCGCCATCGATGGAAAGCCAGGAATTGAAATTTTCGAGCAGACAACAATACAGCCCAATGCAACTTTCCACGAAACCGTCGGAAGTTCTGACTGTGCAAGCAGTGGAATTTTCCAGCCAACAAGGTGTGCCTAATCTGGGGGTTGTGCTGCTTGATTTTGAAACGAAGCAAGAAATTGATCGTGGAATCGTTGATCAGGAAGGCATGGTTTATTTTGATCAAGTTCAGCCGGAACAGCCTTATGATATTGTCATTTATCGAATATCCGATCAGGGAGAATGGATGGAACAATCCAGGGAAACCGTCGTATTTATGCCCGAAAAACCGGTGGTGCAAATTCAAACATTTAACGCCTCTCCACAAGACAGCTTGAAGGTTCCTGTTGTCTTGCAAAATCCGGAGTTGCCGAACGGTTGTGAAATCACTTCATTGACTGCCATTTTAAATTATTATGGTCTTAAAATGGATAAAATCAAAATGAATGAAGTATTGCCTAAAGGAAAGGTATATACAAAAAAAGGTGTCATGTACGGACCGGATCCGAATAAAGCTTATGCGGGAAGTCCGAAAGAGAAGGATGGCGGATATTACGTGTATGCACCGCCATTGGTCGATGTGGCCAACCAAATTTTAGAGGATGAGAACGCCGAATTTCGCGCGTTGGATATTACAGGCGCAACAAAAGAGGAACTGATCGATTATGTAAAATCCGGAGTGCCGGTTTTGACCTGGGTCACAATCGATTGGAAGGAACCCCGCAAATCCGGTTATTGGGTGATTGAAGGAACAAATAAAAAACATGGTATATATAAAAATCTGCATGCGGTCGTGATGACTGGTTACGGAAACGGAAAAGTGACCATTATGAATCCGTTGACAGGCATTGAAAAAATTGATGAGAAAACCTTTTTCCGGGCATATGAACAATTAGGCTCTCATGCATTGGTTGTTTTGTAATCATTGTCATCGGTTTGTATTGCCTGCAAATACTATATTGGCGGCCTCTCGTTATGAGAGAACCGCTTTTTTAATGACATGAAAATCGCAGAATAAAAATTCAAGGGCGCCAGTAGACGCCCTTCCGTTTTCTTCTTATTTAAATAAGACCCGTTTTTCTTCATATGCTTTAATTTCATCTTCATATTTAAACGTTAATGCAATTTCGTCCCAACCGTTTAACAACATTTCTTTGTAATAAGGATCAATATTAAAGTGGTAAACCGCTCCATCTTCCCCAGTGACAGTTTGTTCGGATAAGTTGACTTCCACCGTATATGGTTTTTGAAGACCTTTTGCTAAGATTTCATCTACTTCTTCTTCTTTTAATTTTACAGGCAAAATTCCGTTTTTGAAGCAGTTGTTATGGAAAATATCAGCAAAACTAGGAGCGATAATCACTCTAAATCCATAATCCAAAATGGCCCATGGCGCGTGTTCCCGGGAAGAACCGCATCCAAAGTTGTCTTGTGCCACCAAAATTTTTGCTTCTTTATATTCCGGTTTATTTAAAACGAAGTCAGGAATTTCGTTTCCATTTTCATCATAACGCCAGTGATAGAACAAATATTTTCCGAAACCTGTACGTTCGATCCGTTTTAAGAATTCCTTTGAAATGATTTGGTCTGTATCAACATTTTTTCGATCCAATGGTGCTATGACACTTTTTACAACATTAATTGGCTCCATTTGTCCCCCGCCCTTTCATTATGCTTCTTGTTCTTGTTTTAAATATTCTCGGACATCGACGAAGCGGCCTTCGATTGCTGCCGCCGCCGCCATTGCCGGGCTTACTAAGTGTGTGCGTGCCCCGGCACCTTGACGGCCTTCAAAGTTCCGGTTGGAAGTGGAAGCACAACGTTCACCAGCCGGAATGATGTCTTCGTTCATGCCAAGACATGCGGAACATCCGGAGTTGCGCCATTCAAAACCGGCTTCAATAAAGATTTTGTCCAAACCTTCTTCTTCCGCCGCTTTTTTAACTGAATGGGATCCAGGAACAACGATCGCACGAACGCCTGGCGCCACTTTCTTTCCTTTTACAATTTGTGCTGCTGTGCGCAAATCGGATAAACGTGAGTTCGTACAAGAACCGATAAATACGTGCTGAATTTCAATGGACGTGATTGGCTGGCCTTCTTCCAATCCCATATATTCAAGGGCTTTTCTTAACGCTTGTTTGTCCGTTTCTGATTCATAATCATCCGCAGTAGGCACATGTCCAGTAATTCCTGTACCCATGGATGGATTTGTTCCCCAAGTGACATATGGTTCAATTTCACTTGCATCGATTTCAAGCACTTTGTCATATGTGCATCCTGGGTCAGATGCCAAACTCAACCAATATTCAGCGGCTTTGTCAAATTCTTCTTTTGGAGCAAAGCGACGCCCACGTAAGAATTCAACCGTTTTTTCATCCGGAGAAATCAGACCGGCTTTCGCACCCGCTTCAATGGACATATTACAGATTGTCATGCGTTCTTCCATTGAAAGATTACGGATTGCTTCACCGGTAAATTCAATAATATGACCTGTACCTAAGCCGACTCCCCATTTGGCAATAATGGCAAGAATGATGTCTTTTGCTGTCACACCGAAGCCCAGTTTTCCATTTACACGAATTTCCAATGTTTTCGGTTTATTTTGCCATAATGTTTGTGTGGAAAGGACGTGTTCCACTTCTGAAGTACCGATACCAAAGGCCAATGCCCCAAAAGCACCGTGTGTGGAAGTATGGGAGTCACCGCAAACGATGGTTTTGCCCGGTTGTGTCAAGCCGAGTTCCGGACCAATCACGTGCACAATCCCTTGATCCGGATGGCCGATATCTGCAAGTTGAATGCCAAACTCTTCACAGTTTTTCGCTAATGTGTTGATTTGTTTTTTCGCAATCGGGTCATTGATTGTAAAAATATCTTTGGTAGGAACGTTATGGTCCATCGTCGCGAAGCAAAGATCCGGACGACGGACTTTCCGGCCAGCAAGTCTTAAACCTTCAAAGGCTTGTGGAGATGTTACTTCATGAATTAAATGAAGATCGATATAGAGTAAATCCGGTTTCCCTTCTTCCCGATGTACCACATGTGATTCCCAAACTTTTTCA
Source organism: Ureibacillus sp. FSL W7-1570 (assembly GCF_038593265.1). GTDB lineage: Bacteria > Bacillota > Bacilli > Bacillales_A > Planococcaceae > Ureibacillus > Ureibacillus suwonensis. The sequence continues at coordinate 647,407 of NZ_CP151979.1, read as the reverse complement.
ATAATATTTTTCGCCATCTTTACCACCAACCTTTAAATATATGATTCCATAATACTATCAGCTACAAAATTTGTATCGATTTCCGCAATGACTTTATCCGTCCATTCATCTGTAGTCAATGCGCTGTCTTTATCTTTCGCAAGGTCTCTAGTGAAGTAACCATCTTCAAATACGGCATTCACCGCCCGTTCGATTTCCGCCGCTTCTTCTTTCATGCCGAAGGAGTAACGGAGCATCATGGCAACTGAAAGAATCGTAGCTGCCGGGTTCGCAATGCCCAAACCTGCGATTTCAGGGGCAGATCCATGGACAGGTTCGTATAGACCGAAAGAATCGCCACGGATAGAAGCGGATGGTAATACCCCTAATGAACCTGTAATAACAGATGCTTCATCACTTAAAATATCTCCGAACATATTATCTGTCACAATGACATCATAATGGCTCGGATTTGTGATAAGCTTCATTGCCACAGAGTCGACTAAATTATGTTCCACTTCCACTTCAGGGTATTGAGCTTTTTTCTCTTCCACGATTTCACGCCATAAACGGGAAGTTTCAAGCACATTCGCTTTATCCACTGAACAAAGTCTTCCACGTCGTAATTTTGCAAGTTCGAATGCATTGTCAACAATGCGCTCGATTTCTTCACGAGTATAAATGTTTAAATCGCTTGCTGCTGATTCGGTGCGTTTTTTCTCGCCGAAGTAAATGCCGCCTGTCAATTCGCGCACAATCAACAAATCCACATTATCGGCAACTTCTCTTTTCAATGGTGAAGAATCCAATAGGCTTGGGAAAGATTTTACCGGTCTTAAGTTCGCAAATAGATCAAAGGTTTTGCGGATTTGCAACAATCCTTTTTCAGGTCTTAGTTCAGGCGGGTTGTTATCCCATTTTGGACCGCCGACAGCTCCAAGTAAAATCGCATCGCTTTGACTGCATGTTTCGATTGTTTCTTCTGGAAGTGGCGTATTGAATTGATCGATGGCAGCACCGCCAATCGCTGCATATGCTAAATGAAATTCATGTTTATACCGTTTTCCGATTGCTTGAAGTACACGAACAGCCGCCGCAACAACTTCAGGACCAATTCCGTCACCCGGAAGTATCGTAATTTTCTTTTCCATTGTGAAAAACACCTTTCCTTGAAGTGATGAATAAAAGAATTTTTTGAAATGGCTTCTATTTTTAACAAACGCCATCAAACATTTGCATATTTGATGGCGTCACGAAATGGATTAACAACATTTAAATTTGGGCAATATGTTTCTTAACAAAACTATCGTGGATCAAATGTCTGTTAATGGCGTCAACAAAGGCTTTTGCAGTTGCTTCAAGCACGTCTTGGGAAGAATCGCGTCCAGTTGTCGTCACATCATTGTAACTGATTTTAACAACCGCATCCGCCAACGCATCCCGTCCTTTGCTGACGGATGTTACTTGGAAATCCATTACATGCACTTTCGTATCCACCAATTGTTCCAACGTATTAAAGATTGCTTCCACAGAGCCTGCTCCTGTTGCTGCAAGAGTTTTCGTTTCTCCCTCAGGAGTGGTCACGGATGCAGTCGCAGTCGGAATGTTGTCAGTACCATATGATACTTGAACACTATTCAATGCAAATTTTGGAATGTCTTCAATGGATACGGATTGTTCAGTCAATAATGTGATCAAGTCTTCTTCCGTAATTTCTTTCTTGCGGTCTGCAAGCTTTTTGAATTCTTCGAAGGCTTTATTTAATTTCTCATCGGAAAGCTGGAAGCCCATTTTTTCAGCGCGATCGCGGAATGCGGCGCGGCCGGAGTGTTTTCCAAGCACAAGCGGCACTTCACCTTCTCCCACCAATTCAGGAGAAATAATTTCATATGTTTGTTTGTTTTTCAACACGCCATCCTGGTGAATACCGGATTCATGGGCAAAGGCGTTTTTACCGACAACCGCTTTGTTTGGAGGCACCAAGAATCCTGTTAAGCGGCTTACCAATTGAGATGTTCTCTTAATCTCTTTCAAATTGATGCCAGTTTCAGCACCATAAAAATCTTTCCGAATATGAAGCGCCACTGCAATTTCTTCTAATGAAGCATTTCCTGCACGTTCACCGATACCGTTGATTGTACATTCAATTTGATCTGCCCCGTTTTGAAGTGCCGCCAGTGAGTTGGCGACTGCCATACCCAAGTCATCGTGGCAGTGTGCGGAAAATTTAACTTTGTCTGCTCCACGGACATTTTCTTTCAAAAATCTGAACAGCTCACCATATTCCTGTGGTGTCGCATATCCAACCGTATCTGGAACGTTGACCGTTGTCGCTCCGGCTTCAATGACTTTTTCAATGATGCGGACCAAAAATTCGCGGTCGGATCGGAATCCGTCTTCAGCTGACCATTCCACAAGCGGGAAGAATTTCTTTGCGTATTTGACAGCTTCCACGGCCTGTTCAACCACTTGATCCGGCGTTTTTTTCAATTTGTATTCCATATGGATTGGACTAGTTGCCAAGAACACATGGACGTGTGGCTGTTCGGCAACTTTCAACGCTTCCCAAGCGCGGTCGATGTCGTTTTTCACACAGCGGGCTAGACCCGTTACGATGGAATTTTTCACTGTGCTTGCGATTTTATTCACTGCATCAAAGTCGCCAGGGCTTGAAGCAGGGAAACCTGCTTCAATGATTGTAACCCCTAGACGTTCCAATTGTTTGGCAATTTCAATTTTTTCGGCAGTGTTTAAGTTAATGCCAGGTGATTGTTCACCATCTCGAAGTGTTGTATCAAAAATATCGATCTTACGCACTATTTAATCACGACCTTTCGATTTCCAGCGTTGATGAAAGGCATCATTTTACGCAACTCTGCTCCAACTTTTTCAATTGGATGTTCTTGTTCGCGTTTTTTGTATTCATTGTAACGTGGACGGCCATTCGCGTTTTCTTCAAGCCATTCTTTTGCAAATTTACCGCTTTGAATATCTTCAAGCACTTTTTTCATGTTCGCTTTTACATCTTCTGTAATGACGCGCGGACCTGATACATAGTCGCCCCATTCAGCAGTGTCAGAGATGGAGTAGCGCATGTTGGAGAATCCGCCTTCGTAAATTAAGTCAACGATTAATTTCATTTCATGCAAGCATTCGAAATATGCACTTTCTGGTTGGTAACCAGCTTCAACTAATGTTTCAAAACCGGCTTTGATTAAGTGAGTTACCCCACCGCAAAGTACTGCTTGTTCACCGAATAAGTCAGTTTCTGTTTCTTCTTTGAATGTTGTTTCAAGAACACCTGCACGAGCGGAACCGATACCTTTAGCCCAAGCAAGTGCAAGATCTTTTGCGTTGCCAGTTGCATCTTGGTAAACGCCGATCAACGCCGGAACCCCTGCACCTTCAGTGTAAGTGCGGCGAACCAAGTGACCAGGACCTTTTGGCGCTACTAAGAATACGTCCACATCTGCTGGAGGTACGATTTGTTTATAGTGAATGTTGAAACCATGAGCGAATACCAAAGCGTTTCCTGGCTCCAAGTTTGGAGCGATTTCTGCTTCATACACCGCTTTTTGAGCTTCATCTGGAAGCAGAATCATGATAACATCCGCTTCTTTGGATGCTTCAGCAACAGATTTTACATCCAAACCATCTTGTTTTGCTTGTTCCGCAGATTTACCTGGACGAATACCTACACGTACATCAAAACCGGATTCTTTCAAGTTTTGAGCATGTGCATGCCCTTGGGATCCATAACCGATTACCGCAATTTTCTTCTCTTTTAATACAGTTTCATTAATTTCGTTATGATAGTACATTTTTGTCATCTTTCTTTTCCCCCTAAAATTGTTAATCTTTTCATAATTTATATTTTTTCAATGACAAAGACAGTTCAGAAAACTATCTTTGCATTGTTGGAACTAACAACTTGAATAAAAATTTATTTTAAAAGCGAAAGAGGTGTTTGATCATAGAATGTTTGTTGCACCTCACGAACAGTAGCAGTCACGCCTGTTCGCGTCAATTCCTTGATTCCATATGGCCGGACAAGTTCGATAAAGGCATCGATTTTGTCCGGATGGCCGATCACTTGATAAGTGACAACATTTTTTGAAGTATCGACGATTTGAGGCCGGAATGGCTCAACAATGGCATTCATTTCAAGTCTCAAATTCGGAGGCGATACCACTTTGACAAGTGCGAGTTCACGAAGAACAATCGCTTTATCAGTGATGTCGTTGACCTTCAATACATCAATTTGTTTTGACAATTGTTTGATGAGCTGTTCCAATTTCACATCATCTTCAATATTGACCACCAGTGTCATTTTGGAAATGTTCGGTTGCTCTGTATGACCAACCGTAATGGATTCAATATTGAATTGTCTTTTCATCAATAAACCTGTTACACGGTTTAATACGCCACTTTGGTTGATAACTGTTACAGTAATTACTCGTTTCAAAATTTTTTCACCCCTACCATTTCATGAAGCGCTTTGCCCGATGGCACCATTGGGTACACATTTTCCAGTTGTTTCACACGGCAATCAACAACAACCGGCTCATCGGAATTGATCGCTTCTGCCAAAATTCTTTCTGCTTCATCGATTGTCTGAATTCGATATCCTTTTAATCCGTAAGCTTCAGCCAATTTCACAAAATCCGGCTGAACCGGCATTAAACTTTGTGAATAACGGCTATCGTAGAATAATTCTTGCCATTGGCGCACCATGCCGAGAGCGGCATTGTTGATGATAATGACTTTCACTGGTAGGTTGAATTCTTTCAATAACGCAAGTTCTTGGGATGTCATTTGGAAACCGGCATCTCCCACAATGGAGATTACTTTTTTATCCGGTTTGGCAAATTGGGCTCCGATTGCGGCTGGTAGTCCGAATCCCATCGTTCCAAGGCCGCCTGATGTTACCCATTGATGGCTGTGATTTTGCAGATAGTATTGGGCAGCCCACATTTGGTGCTGACCTACGTCTGTCGTCACAATCGCATCTCCGTTCGTGATTGTGTGTACCATTTCAATGATTTGTTGCGGCAATACTTCTTTTTCATCTTCCACATACCAGAATGGATATTCATCTCTGACGCTGTTCAAATAATCGATCCATTCAGCTGTGTCCGGTGCGTTGAAGTCGTTCTTCAACAATGCTTTCAACGCTTCTTTTGCGTCTGCCACAATCGGAATGTCCGTACGAATATTCTTTCCGATTTCGGCAGGATCGATGTCAATATGGATGATTTTCGCCTCCGGTGCAAATCTCGATGTATCACCTGTTAAACGGTCATCGAAACGCGAACCGATGTTGATGAGCAAATCCGATTTTGTAATCGCGTCGTTTGCCACTACCGCACCGTGCATTCCAGCCATGCCGTAATTCAATTCGTGATTGCCGGAAATGCTTCCTAAACCAAGTAATGTTGTGACTACAGGAAGTTTGTATTTCTCTACAAATTCGACAAGTTCGTCGCATGCATTTGCAAAGAGCACCCCTGCTCCAACAAGGACTACCGGCTTTTTCGCTTCGCTGATTGCCTGGATAGCTTTCTGAATTTGCAGATAATTCGGTTTATAATTTGGTTGGTATCCTGGCAAATACACTTCATCCGGCACATTTGCTTTTGCTTCATCAAAAATGGCTGTCGAAATGTTTTTTGGCAAGTCGATGAGAACAGGCCCTTTTCTTCCGGAGTTCGCAATATGGAATGCTTCTTTGACGATGCGCGGAATATCGTTTACATCCTGCACTTGATAATTGTGTTTCGTAATAGGAGTCGTAATTCCGATAATATCCGCTTCCTGGAAGGCATCCGAACCAATCACCGTCGTTGCCACTTGCCCTGTGAAAATCACCAGTGGAATCGAGTCGATCATCGCATCGGTAATTCCTGTTACTAGGTTCGTCGCACCTGGACCGCTTGTCGCAATCACAACACCCGGTTTATTTAAAACACGCGCATATCCTTCTGCAGCGTGGATAGCTCCTTGTTCATGACGAGTCAAAATATGACGGATCGGATTCTTATACATTGCATCATAGACGTGCAACACAGCACCGCCTGGGTAGCCAAAGACGATATCAACACCCTGATCATGTAACGCTTTAATTAAAATATCAGCACCATTTTTCGGTCTGTTTTCAACTTCCTGCATCCCTGATGGTGAGGCATCCATTTTTGCGTTTGTTGACGCATTTGCAGTCATTTCGTATACATCCTCCTTCTAAAATATCTAAAATAAAAAAGCCTTTTTCTCCACCGCAAAAGATTACCTTTTGCGAAGGGATGAAAAAGACTTTTCATGGTACCACCCTTTTTCGTAGCAAGAACGCTACCTCTGCGAATAGCTGTCACATTCCACCCACGGCAACATAGATGGAATAGCTATTCATTGGTAACGGTGCACGAAACAGTGCCCGGAGCTATCTAATGGCGTTTTCGCGTTTAATAGCTCACTCCGAGGGGATGTCGGATATAGTTGTATCATCGGTTTCCACCAATCCCGACTCTCTGGTAGATACAATGCTCTATATCCTTTTACCTCATCATTGAGTTATACGTTTATAATTAAATATTTTAAAGTTCAAGACTCATCGAAATTTTATGAAAATTATATTTTCATAATACCGCCTTTAGAAGCGTTTGTCACGAGTTTTGAATATCTTGCTAACCATCCGGTTTTAATTTTCGGTTCGAATGGTTTTAAATTCTTACGGCGTTGTTCCAACTCTTCGTCAGATACTTTTAAATTGATTGTCCGATTAGGTAAATCGATTTCAATTATATCACCATTTTCAACTAATGCAATAGGTCCGCCTTCAGCTGCTTCTGGTGAAATATGGCCAATTGAAATTCCTCTTGATGCACCGCTGAAACGGCCATCTGTAATCAAGGCCACTTTTGTTCCAAGGCCTCGTCCCATAATGGCAGAAGTCGGAGCAAGCATCTCCGGCATACCAGGACCGCCTTTAGGGCCTTCATAGCGAATGACAACAACGTGTCCTTCCCTAACTTCCCCGGAATCAATGGCAGCCAATGCTTCATCTTGCGAATTGAAGACAATTGCTTCGCCAGTAAAGACTTTGATGGATGGATCTACGGCACCAACTTTGATGACAGATCCTTCAGGTGCGATATTTCCATAAAGGATGGATAATCCTCCCACCTTGCTGTATGGATTGTCTTTTGTACGGATGACATCAATATTTGTAATTTCATGATCTTTTACAAGTTCACCGATTGTTTTACCGGTTACCGTTATGCGATCCGGGTGAATGCAGCCAGGGATTTTTGCCAATTCATTGATGATTGCACTTACTCCGCCGGCTTTATTGACATCATCCATTGAAATGTCGGAAGCTGGCATGATTTTCGCAATATATGGAACGCGTTCAGCGATTTTATTAATGTCTTCCAAGTTATAATCAATTCCTGCTTCGTGGGCAATGGCCAATGTGTGCAGCACTGTATTTGTTGAACCGCCCATTGCCATATCCAGTGCAAAGGCATCGTCAATCGCTTCTTTTGTGATGATGTCGCGTGGACGGACATCTTCTTCAATCATACGAATTAAATGTTTTGCAGCCTCACGGATTAATTCTTTTCTCTTTTCGCTTGTAGCAACAATTGTTCCATTTCCAGGAAGAGCAACTCCCAGCATTTCCATTAAACAGTTCATGGAGTTCGCAGTAAACATTCCCGAACAGGATCCGCATGTCGGACAAGCGTGCATTTCAATATCTTTAAATTCTTCCTCAGACATTTGACCGGATTTGAATGCCCCAATCCCTTCAAAAACTGAAGTTAGAGACAATTGTTTACCTGTGGCACTTCTTCCCGCTTCCATCGGTCCACCGGAAACGAATATGGAAGGAACGTTTGTGCGAACCGCAGCCATCAACATTCCTGGCGTGATTTTGTCACAGTTTGGAATGAAGAATACACCATCAAACCAGTGAGCATTTATCACTGTTTCAGCAGAATCTGCAATCAGTTCACGGCTAGGCAACGAGTAACGCATTCCGATGTGACCCATCGCAATTCCATCGTCAACACCGATTGTGTTGAATTCAAACGGAATTCCTCCTGCTTCAATGATCGCTTCTTTTACTTCTTCAGCAAATTCACGTAAATGTACATGACCTGGAATAATATCGATGTAAGAGTTGCAAACACCGATGAATGGTTTTCCCAAGTCTTTTGGTTTTACCTTGCCTGTAGCATAAAGTAAGCTACGATGAGGAGCACGGTCAACTCCTACTTTGATCATATCACTTCTCATACTTCAAACGCCCCTCACAAATACTAATATTTCCAATGTTTAAAAAAACGGGTTATAAAAAATTTTCCGACAATTATTCTCATTTAACATCTTTTATAAAAACTGTCGGTGAAATTGTTGTCATAATAGTACAAAAATGCCCCTTTCGTCAACAGGGTTTTTGAAATTTTTTATAAAATTTTAAAAATTTGAATTTTAATGAAAACGTTTTCTTTCTATTTAAATGCTGCACTTTACTTGAAATATTCCGTTTTTTCTCCGTTGATACATAATCAATTTTTTTGGCGGCAAACTAATCATGATGAGTGGGTATTTGACATCTGTATAGACAATGATTGTTGAGTTTTGTCAAAAAAAAATCTAACCCTTTGAGGGTTAGATCAGATAATAGGAACCAGTGTAAAGTCGATGGCTAAATTGAATAATACAAGCGTATGAAGAATTGCAAACATAATCCCTTGGCGATTTAATTTTTCAGATGCATTAATAGTGATATGCATAATGTATCCACCCCATCCCCAAAATATTTGACCTCTTTGTGAACATTATATGACATTTTTGTTCAATTTGCAAAATATTTTGAAAATAAATTTTATTGATAACCCGCTTTGGATTGTCTGCATATCTTCAAAGCATTTGAGCACACTAACACAAGAAAAGTTGCACACAATTAAAGGAGTGGATTAATCGTGAATTTTATTTGGTATTTAATTATCGGCGGAATCATCGGCTGGCTTGCAGGAGTCATTGTAGGTAAAGATATTCCGGGTGGTATCATCGGTAATATAGTGGCGGGCATTATTGGCTCCTGGATTGGAAGTGCATTTTTGGGAAACTGGGGTTGGGAAATCTCCAATTTCTACATTTTCCCTGCTTTGATCGGTTCCGTGGTTTTAGTCTTCATTGTAAGTTTAATCATGAAAAGTTTCAGAAAAGCAACGGATTAAAAATTGCCCATTCACAAAAATCAAAAATGATCATCCTGACAAATGGATGATCATTTTTCTTTTCCAACAATAAAGTTGGCCACAATGCCTTTCATCAAAAAACCGTTGCCTTTCGTTTCCGTATCCATATCCGTTTCAGTCAATCGCCGCCAATGCTTCCCTTTCCAATAACGGTCCGACACGATTATATTGTTCATAATAATACAGGACTTTCTTTACATACTCCTTGCTGTGGTTATAACGGAAAACCGCTTTCTCAATTTCCCCATCCTGTACACCGGATTTGGACAAGAAATTGGCGGCACTATAAATCGCATCTTCTATATCAAACGGATCGGCAATACCGTCCCCATTCGCGTCCACTCCATAACCGCCGTACTTTTCAATCACTTTCGGATCGGTTTTTTCAGATTCCGGAATGTTTCCCTTCCCTAATCCCGCACAGGTAGGATGATCCCATCCAACAAATGTGCATGGCATGAACTGCATATGCCCTTCCGCTCCCACCGGTGAGACTAATGTGTCCATTGTAGAAAATCTTGTTTCCACCCGATGATGGGCGGCAAGCAACGTCCATGGAACATTGTATTTTTCCCCGGCCGCTATGTAGATTGGAATATATTCTTCCGGTATTTTTAAGTCAAATCCTTCTTGAATTTTTTCGATTTCAGATAATTCTTCAGGGTAAATAATTGATTTCAAATCTTCCCAAGCGAAATAAACAAACGAGTAAATAATCATTGATGCCGGAATGAGCAGAATGATCAGGAAAAACTTCATTCCGGGACTGATCAAAGGTTTCTTCCGTTTTTTCTTTTTAGCCATGATTTCCCCCTGTGAGAGCGCATTTAACTATTCTAACCATTGATTATAACCTAAAAACGAAAAATTGATTTGAAAACGCTAATGAATTTTGGAAAATAGTTCAATTCATTGTTTTTATTATTATTTCTATTTATAAAATAAGAAATATTTTATTAATTCTTGAAACTATTGTTTTTGAATTAAGACCTGTGATAAATTGTTTAATAAACAATTCAATAAAGTATTTCAAGGAAAGAGTGACAGTCATGACAAAAAGTTGGATTGAAACAAAATTAGTTCAATTGGGAAATCAAAGTGACATCCGAACAGGTGCTGTAAATCCCCCAATTTATATGTCCACAGCCTATAGACACACTGGCATTGGGGAATCTACAGGATATGATTATATTCGAACAAAAAACCCGACCCGTGAAATTTTAGAAAATGGCATTGCGGAATTGGAGGGGGGAGATGCGGGTTTTGCCTGTAGCTCCGGAATGGCCGCCATTCAATTGGTTCTTTCCATCTTCAAACCGGGTGATGAAATCCTTTTGCCGGAAGATGTGTATGGGGGGACTTATCGTTTACTAAAAGTATTTAACGAAATGTATCAAATCCGGCCGGTGTACTTCTCAAAAGTGGAAGAAGTTGAAGGATTGATCAACGAACATACGAAAGCCGTTTTCCTTGAAACACCTACAAATCCATTAATGATCGAATTTGATTTGGATTATTTCAATGACATCTGCAAAAAACATAACTTGTTATTTATCGTTGATAATACATTCTACTCCCCATATTTCCAACGGCCAATGGAACATGGGGCGGATATTGTTGTGCACAGTGCGACCAAATATATTGCGGGACATAACGATACATTGGCCGGTCTTGTCGTTTCAAAAGGGAAAGAGCTTAGCGAAAAATTGTCATTTAATCAAAACAGCATGGGGCTTGTGCTGTCCCCTTTCGATAGCTGGCTGGTCATTCGCGGTTTGAAAACATTGCATGTGAGAATGAAGCAGCATGATGAAAATGCGAAAAGAGTCGTTGCATATTTGAAAGAGGAACCTTTAGTTTCCGATGTACTGTATACCGGCAAAGGCGGAATGCTTTCATTCCGTTTGACGAAACCTGAATTTGTCAATCCGTTCTTAAAAAATATGAAACTCATTACGTTTGCCGAAAGTTTAGGCGGTCCGGAAAGCTTTATTACATATCCTGCAACTCAAACACATGCCGACATTCCATACGAAGAACGAATTGCCCGCGGAGTGGACGATTGTCTCTTGCGCTTTTCTGTGGGAATAGAAAATGCGGAAGATATTATCGCCGATTTAAAACAGGTCTTTGATTCATTAAGAGGCTGATAAAAAAATGCTTGGGAAACCCCAAGCATTTTTTATTTCTTCTTCATATTATTGATTAATGTTTCCATATCCAATGCAATTTCATCATATGGTACAGCTTTAGCTGAATTTTCCTCTTCGGAATAACCTGAATAATATTTTACGGCAACCCCATTTTCATCAACGAGATAGAATGAGGAACCATGAATCACTTGATCATCATCTTCCGGTTTTTTTACAAGCGCTTTAAATGATTGAAGTGCAAATTGTTCGATGAATTTTTGATCATAGCCTGTAAGCAGATGCCATTTCGATTCATCAGGAACTGTAAAGTAGTCCAAATACTTGGATAACGCTTCCGGCGTATCATTTTCCGGGTCTACTGAAAACCCGACGATTTTGTAATCTTCGAGGCCTTTTTCAACCAATTTTTCTTGCACTATCGACATGTTTAACGTCATTGGCTGGCAAATCGTTTTGCAGTTTGTAAAAATAAACATAGCAATCCAAGGTTGCCCTTTTAAGTCATCTAAAGTAACCGTTTCTCCCCGATGATCAATCATAGTAAAGTCTTGTATCTTATACTCGATTGTCGGTTTAAAATTATAATTGCTGCAAGAAGATAATAGGACCCCGACAATCAGCAACAAGGTGATGATGATTAATTTCTTTTTCTTCATTACGATTCAACTCCCTTGGAATACTATGTTAATCATAAATGAAAGGCGTATTTTAGTAAAACTTTTTCTCATGAAAGATTTTTAACAAATTTGTGAAAAAAATTTCACTTCTTGCTTCTCATTCAAATACTTTTTCTCCATTCATACTTTTCATGGATGCAAGCACCGAATAGATTGCTTCCAGCTTAACTTCAATCCGATGCAGCAAATAAAACGAAATGACAATCGGAAAACCGATTTCCTGAATGAGCGTAATCCATTGTTCCATTTGCATCTCCCCTTTCGATTGGACACCATGCCGAATTTCAATTGATTAGAAAATCGACAAAATCCATTCAGGATTTTGCCGATTCCAAAAGATTAAAATAGATTTTCAATGGTTTTATCAATCATGCGGGCCTGTTTGATGGAAACAAGCGCCGATCCATTTACATGAAACACATCCTGATTCATGATGGTTTCCATTGCGCTTGATACATCTGATGGAGTCAGATCCGGTTTTGGATCATTGATTGAAATGGTGAAATTCTTTCCGTTGGCAGCTTCAAATTTCATTTCGAGTACCTTAGCCATTCACTATCCCCCCTAACAGATTAAAGTTCGATTTTTTCCGTTTTTGACACTGAAGCCTGGACCACCGGGTGACCGGAAAGTTGGATGAATGCTTGTACCACCCCGGCTAGTTGCTCGGCTGTCACATTGTTGCGCACATTTCTGTAAGTTCTGGACGCCAAAATCGTATTGCCGGATTCATCAACGCCCGTTTCATAAACGAGTTTTAGTGTCCCTTGCTCGAACGTCAAGTTGGCCATCTTCTTCTCCCCCCTTTCATCTACCTATATATCAATTTGTTGAAAAAATAGAGACAACGTTAATGAAAATTTTTTCTTCCTTGTTATAATGATTTAGAGAGAGAAAAAGAGGTGAGCAAATTGGTAGGTTGGGTAATGTGGTTACTCGTTGTTTGGAGTTTTATAATGGTTATTTTGATGGCCATTGGCGGGTTTTTTATGTTCCGGAAGTTTTTGAAATCATTGCCAAAAGAAGATGGAAAATCGGAGTTGGATTGGCAAAATTACTATATCAATAAGACTTTGCATTTATGGAATGATGAAGCAAAACAGCTATTGAATGAACTGGTCAGCCCCGTACCCGAATTATTCAGACAGCAAGCCAAAGAGTCCATTGCAGGAAAAATCAGCGAGCTTGCCGTAAAAGAAAAAGCCAAAAGCATTACAGAAGAACTGATCATTAGAGGCTACATCGTTGCCACGCCGAAAAGGGACCATAAATTTTTGCGGAAAAAATTGGCCGAAATGAACATTGATGTTACACCTTACGAAAAATATTTTGCCGAGAGCCAAAAATAAAAGACAAAAAAATGATCATACAATCATCTTTTGGATTGCATGATCATTTTTTTATTTATTCATTATCCCCTTCGTGAAAGCCGCCACTCACAAGTTCCCTTTTTCCAGCGAATCAATCAAATGGGATTTCTCAATTTTTTTATATTGAATGAGCATTGCGATGCGCCATGGCCAAAGCATGGCAAATGCCAATAACCAGAACATGCCGGCTAATTCACCGGGATCAAAAGAATCGGTTAACACCACTTTTCCGAGAGTCCGTATCAATAACAAGCTGACTAAAATGATAAAAAACGCTTTGGAACGTTTCATGTAAATTTCGTTGTCCCGAATTTCAAATTTGGATGTGGCAATCAATACAAAAGAAAAAATGACTCCGACAACAATGGCTTCTAATATTTGTAACGGCGGAACCCGAAACTCCTCAAATACAAACATCAACGCCCCTGTGGACATGGCGATGGGCGGTATCAGTATTTTTTTTGCATTCACCGGTTTCTTTTGAGATCGCAATCTCATCATCATGATGAAGGTACCCATCAATATAGCCATCAACGTACTCGCAATAATGATATAGCGAGAAGGTATATTTTCAAACATGTTATCCCTCCTCATAGGCTTAAAAAAACTGCCTGTTTGCAGGCAGCGCTCCTTAATAATATACCATAATGTTTTATTCATATGTATCTAAGAACCTTGAAATATTCATTTTTCAATACACCTAGAATGATTGACATGAAATTTCAAGGTCCTAACATCCAATACAATTAGAAACCGGTAAAACCTCCAAAGATTGGTGACAACACCCGGATGATATAATTCATGCCGTCAAAGAACAGCAAAACTCCCATGGCAATCATGATATACCCGCCGATTTTTACAATTTTCTGGCTGTATTTCCGAAGCCATCCCATTCTGGAAATAAAGAAAGACAATATAAAGAAAGGGATGGAAAAACCTAATACGTAAGCAATCATGTACCCCATTGCGGAATTGGGATTTGTCATGGCCAGGGCGATGATCGCTGCCAAAATCGGACCGGTGCACGGCGTCCAACCCGCCGCAAATGCAAGGCCGATCAATGATGATCCGAAATAACCTGAAGGTCTGCTCTTAAATTGGAATTTATGATCTTTCATTAAAAAGTCGATTTTTAACCAACCGACAATCATCAATCCAAAGGCGACAATCAAAATGGCCCCGATTTGACGGATCAAATCCTGATAATTCAGGAAGAAGTTCTCAATGGACAACAATCTTGCGCCAAAACCGAGGACGATAAAAATAATCGAGAACCCTATCAAGAAAAAGAGCGTATGCAAAATGGCCCTTTTTTGCAGCATCCCTTTATCATTTTTTATTTCATCGTAGCTCATTCCGGTTATGTACGAAAGAAAAGCCGGATAGAGCGGCAATGTACACGGGGAAATGAAGCTTAAAAAGCCTGCCCCAAAAGCGAATAATACGTTAATATTTGAACCCATTTCTGTCTCTCCTTAAGTCCTTATTGTTACTATCATATCAAAGATTTGTTAGAAAATAGTGAAATAAAATTGAAGGATTTATAACAAATGAGAATTCCAAAAGCTCCCGAAATTGATTTCCCCATTAATTATACGTATAAATGACATCGCTTCCAAATCTTAAATTCCACAATGGTTCAAAACGGTCAATGAGCCAGTTTTTTACTGATTTCATTTCCTCCAAATCATTCAATGGACACACTTGGAAATAGATATTTGAATCCAAGATGTGCCGGGCTATTTTTGAATTGATATGACAGTGGGTCGCGGTGCCATCACGGAAACATGACTTTGGAGAGACATTTCCGATATGCTGATTAAATCTCAACTTGAATTTATTATTGCAAATTCCTGCAAATACAATTTTATCGTTCATGATAATCGTATATACGCCCTTTTTATTTAGTAATGTCTCATTGCCCTTTACGACGAATTGGCAATAAGCCAAATCACCGTAATTATTCAGAAATTCTTTGTAAAATGGGTCGTTCTTTTTTTTCAAGTTATAAAGGGCGGGACCAGCAGGCACATCCAAAATTTCTTCATATTCATTCATCACCTTCTCTCTCAGATGTTGGTAACGGTTATGCCGGAGAAGATCGCGAATCGTTTTCTTATCAAAGAAACGAAATGGTTCACGTATATCCGTTTCCAAAAGATCAATTCGAACCCGATGGAAATGGAACTCCTTACCATTCATTTTCACATACATGAACACTCCCCCTCCACTCATCTAAAAAATCGGATATTCAAGAAAGAGATAGAAAATATCACAATTTTTGATATTTCTATAAAATTTTAAAAAATCCTTTTATGTCAGGGTACGTTTTTTCCGATTTTCCAAAATGGCGGATAAACTGAAAATGATGATGGCCATCCATATGAAACCAAAAGAAATCAATTCCACACTTGTAAACGGTTCACCGTAAACCGCAGCCCCCAAAATCAATAGAATCGTCGGGGAAACATATTGGATAAAGCCTAAAATGGATTGGGGCAAAGCTTTCGCTCCCTTTGCGAATAAAATTAAAGGATATGCTGTCACTAAGCCTCCTAAAATAAGAAACAGATCCGTTTTCCAATCAATATGTAAAAATGAAATATCAGTAGTTGACATAAGAAAAATATAATAAACTATTGCAACAGGCAAAATGAACAATGTTTCAATTGCCAACCCCCTGGTGGCATCCAGTTGAATTTTTTTCTTTAATGCGCCATAGATGGCAAATGACAGGGCGATGCACAATGCGACCCATGGGATTTTCCCGTAACGCACCGCCATCAATGCGACTCCACAAAATGCAAGTATCACGGAAAGGATTTGGGCTTTCGACAATTGTTCTTTGAATAGAAATACGCCAAACAATACGGTGATCAACGGGTTAATATAGTACCCAAGGCTTGTCTCCACCACATGATCATTCGTTACCGCCCATATGTACAAAAACCAATTGCATGAGATGACAAAAGAAGCCAGCATCAATGAGAAAAAGATCTTTTTATTGTGCCAAAGATATTTCAAGTCAGCGGCCAATTTATTCTTTTGGCCAATGATTAATATAAAAAGGGTTGTAAATACAAAAGACCAAATAATCCGGTTTAACAATATTTCCATGCTATTTACATGTTCGAGAACTTTCCAATAAACGGGAAAGAATCCCCAGATGGTATAAGCTAGAATGGCATTAAGCATGCCTTTTTTCTCTTCAGTCATAAAATTTTAACCATGCCTTTCAATCATTTTTGAAATATAAGATATTATAAAAATTATAACGATGGAAAATAGGGAAGTAAATGTAAAAACCAAACGATCATTTAGAATGATTTTCCAAAAGTAACATAAATCCCCTTTCGAAAGAGCGCAAAAAAAATTAAAACGTTATTTTTTTATAAAAGTGGCCATTGTCTCAGCTCACTTTTTACCCGCATTTTTTATCTGATGCTCGATAATTAAAGTGCTGATACCCAACAAATCAGCGGAAGATAACGTGCCATCGCGCAGTTTTTCGAGCCAAACCCCATGGATGGCCTGTTCATCAATCCCTTTTCGGACAATGGCTTCAATCATTTTTTGGTCTTTTAATATCGCATCAAGCCGTTTTTTTAATTCCGGACTAGTAAATTCTCCTTTTGTACCAACGGAAGGCAACGTCTTTTGAATTTCGCCCTCAACGTTTTCCAGATCGCTTTCTTTATTGGCCGGGTTTGGTGCAACATACGCAATGCACTCTTTTGCAATCGCCTCGCAGATTTCATTGAATTTCGATTGATAGATTTTCACATCTTGCACTGAGTTAACGAAACATACTTCAATGAGAACGGCAGGTTGATTTGTCCCTTTCAAAAAAGCGAGCTCACTTCTTTTTTTGGCACCTCTATTTTTTAATCCGCTTGCTTTGGCAATGGCCTGACTCATTCTCGCCGCAAAGGCCTGAAGTGAATCATTAAGATACAAAACTTCTGTGCCCAATGGCTGGTCTGTTCTTTTGCCGGAAGAGTTGAAATGAATACTCACATCCAGCTTCCTGTTTTTGGAGTTATGTTCACGTATCAAATAATTCAGGTTGTCACTCTGCTTTTTCGAACGATCATCCACAATTTTGTGGACCGTTATTCCTTCCTGCTGCAATAAATAGGCAACCCGATCTACCACTTTTCTTGCTTCCGTCACTTCATCTATGATATCTCTTGCACCACTGCCAACGCCGAAATGCCCTGGACTGATTGCAATAGAACTCATGATTTCACCTCCAAACATATAAAGACTTATTAAAAAATCTTACACTTTATAGTACGTTGCATCCAAAATCGGAGAAGGGCTCATAGCTTAATCCACTTAACCTTCTATCAATTAAATGATCAAGAAAGGCTATAACAGAGACAAAAAAATGGCCAACTTTGAAAAGTCGGCCATCAAGAAGCGTTGATTTCTCCTTTAGTAGTGATTGTTGATAAAAAAGCGCGAATTTGAAAAATAGTATCCTTGATATTTTCATCGAAGAATTGATTTTTTGTGAAATAGCTATGAACAAGTCCACGGGCAACGGTCAATTCAACCTTTCCTCCAAATTCAATCAATTTGTTTGCGTAACGGATTCCTTCATCCCTTAATACATCATTTTCCGCAACAGCAATGAATGCAGGAGGCAGATTCGACAAATCGTCCGCCAATAAAGGGGAAGCATATTGGTGGAAAGTTTCATTCACATTGTTCAAATAGTGTTTTCTAAACCACGCCATGTCTTCTTTCAACAGGCCAAATCCGACTGCGAATTCTTCATAAGATGGCGTACTGAAAGTTAAATCGGTTACGGGATATAACAAAATTTGCGCATGGATTTCAGGCCCTTGCAAGTCCCGGTTTAACAATGTTACAACTGTAGCCAAATTGCCGCCTGCGCTGTCTCCCGCCACAATAATTTTCTTGTTGCCGTTTAATCGATTGTTGTTTTTCACTGTCCATAGGAACGCATCATATGCATCATAAACCGGTGTCGGGAATTTGTATTCAGGAGCCAAACGGTAATTTACAGAAACGACAACGGAGTTCGTTGACTCTGCCAACAACTGACACGACTCATCGCAGGTTTCAATACTGTTCAATACCCAGCCACCGCCATGATAATAGATGATGATGGGAAATGGGCCATTTCCTTTCGGCGTATATATGCGAACCTTTATCTTGCTTCCATCTCTGACAGGAATCAATTGGTCTTTCTTCTTTATAAAACTGGAACGGGTTTTGGTTTTCAATTTTAAAGCAATTTCCCTTCTATTTCTTTCTTCGGCTGGATCCATTGTATATAAAGGGGGTTGTTGATTCGCTTCTTTTAAATATTCGATTGTATTGGACAATAAATAGGACATTGAGGATCATCCCTTTTCTTATAATTCTTATTCGTTTACTATGTTTTAATTGTATACCTAACGAGCCCCACTTTCAACAAAAAACTTTCCAAATAAACAACTTTATATGAAAAGCCTTGATGGCGCTCTAAAATTTCAAAAGATGGAATTTGAAATTTAGAAACTTCCTCATAAAAGTAAAAACCCCATCTATCTCCCTCAAAGACCGGCGTTCGGTCATATCTTTCAATCCTTAGAAATAATAGAACCCCAAAACTCTTTTCTAACCGTTCCGTTTTATTTATTTTTCTCTAGGTGTTTATCTAATCGAGCATTTCAATCTCCCATATGCTATTGATGAACAGTGATTTGCAAGGAGGTGAAAATAAATGTATGGTAGAAAACATCATCAAATGAGACCAAGACCTATTTGTTGTCCACCGAATATTATGCCAACACAGATTGCACCTGCACAAGTTTCACCAACGCAAGAAGTGGTTAAAACAAACGTTTTCAATACAATTGTTCCACACTTTCATCCAGTGCATACAACTACTGTCAACCGGCATATCTATCACCATCAACACTATTTTCCTAGAACGTATTCCGAAGTGAATGAATATTACCAAATGTCCCAGCAATTCGGCGATCCACGAAATCCAAATCCGCAATGTTTCCCAATGCAACAAAGAAGATTCGGATTTTAATTAAAAAACAACTGCACCACCATTTTGTTGAACGTGGTGCAGTTGTTTTTTTACATTTTTTTCAATTTTTCATATTCAATTTGCAGTTGTTCAAGCCGCTTTCTTCCTTCTTCCCGGTTTCGAACGGTTTCCGCCTGGATTTGTTTTGTTTCTTCAATGCCTGCCAAAATGGTTCTCCAAGTATTTTCAAGGGTTTCAATCTTGATGCCCGGCTGACTTGCCGTGCGGGCGATATCCACACTGTTGCGGCGGATATTTTCTGCGTTTCTCATCAACATTTCGTTCGTCCGTTTATCCAATTCCTGCATCGAATCAGAAATCAATTTTTGACGTTGAATCGTCACGGCATGGATTAGTCCCTGTTTAAAAATAGGGATTGTCGTTACAAAAGCGGAATTGATTTTGGCAATCAAGTGGTTGTTCCCCTGCTGCATTAACCGGATTTGCGGTGCTGCCTGGAAGGATACTTGTTGCGCCATTTCCAAATCGTAGCGGCGCTGTTCCAGCAATTCGATTGCCCGCTGCAATGATTCCAGTTCCATCAGCGCTTCCTGATCCCCTTCGTTGGCACGGGCTTCCAAATTGGCAAGTTCCGGTTTCAGCTCCTCCACTTTTACTTCGATCGCAGCGATATATTCACTCAATGTTTTGAAATATTCAAGATTTTGATCGTACATTTGTTCAAGTTCGACCGTATTTTTCTTCATTTCCTGCTCGTATTTTGTAATCTCTTGATAGATGGCATCGATCTCTTTATTCATCGATTCGTATTTCGATAAAATCTTCTGAAGCTGCTCTTTTCCTTTTCCAAAAAGACGCGCCAAAAATCCTTTCTTTTCTTCTTTAAAATCTTCCGGATCGAAGCGGGCCATGATTTTATTTAAATGATTGATCAACTCGCTCGATTTTTCCAATTTGCTTTGTTTTATGGAAGATAACATCCGGTCGGAAAACTTGGAAATCGAATTTGCGGTTTCCTTCCCGAATTCCAAAACGGCGATTTGATTTTTGACGTCTATTTTTTCGGCAAGCGCGAGGACAGCCGGATCTTTTTTCAATTCCAATTGCCGCTTACGCAATTGAGACATCTCTTCTTCCGTTACAAGTTGTGGAGGCGCTTCAACAATTTCATGTTTTTCTTCATTCAATTTTGCATCCAAATCTTCAAACAACGGGTTTTTCGTTTCTGACATGGCAATCCTCCGTTCTTCATGCGTCATTTATTGTTTATAGTTTACACTAATTTCGATAGTTAGCATACGATTGATTGATAAAGAAAGTTTCAATTTTTACCCATGAAAAAATCCTTTCCACAACATAAAACTTAGGCAGATAAAAAAGACCACGTTCCCATCGAACGTGGACATTTTAAACAGAAACGGTTTAACGATGATTTTGATTATGTTTCGGATTTGGTATCGCCCCAATTGTGCTGACCCAACGATTCGTGTAATTAAAGAAACCGACAACAAAGGCAGCTTCCAGGATTTCATGATCATTGAACCCCGCTTCCCTCAGCAAATCCACTTCTTTTGTTGTAAGTTCATCCGGATACTTTGTCGCACGGAATGCATAGTCGCATAGTGCCCGCTGTTTTTTTGTCAATTCTGCACTTCTGTAGTTATACGTCAATGTATCGACCCATACCGGATCTCCTGTAAGTCTTCTCAATGTATCACTATGAGTGGTCAAACAATAATTGCAGCAATTCACAGAAGACACAACAAGACCGATCATTTCTTTGTCAACCAAATCCAAGTACGTGTTTTTCGTATTAAACAAGGAATACATGAAGTCGAGGAAAGCTTTGAATTGGATGGGGTTCAAAGGCAAAATATTGAATAAGGTGTTTACAACCCCCAATTTTTCTTCCTGTTTACGGACGTTTTCCTCAAAATACGCTTGCAGCTCAGACGGAATTTCTTCTAGTTTCGGCTTTTCCAAATAAGACCATTGTTCATCATACATACCCATCATTCTTCCCCACTTTTCTATCAATTTTCTCATATTATTTTATATGAATGAAGGATAATATTTTAGAACAGCGTGAGGAAAAAGATAAAAAGCGGTCTTACAATGTTCCGGCTGAACCACCGTCAATGTTTATGGAAGTGCCCGTAACGTAAGAGGCGGCATCGGAAACGAGAAAAGTGATGACTTTTGCCGCTTCATCCGTTTCCCCGATTCTTCCAAGGGGAATCTTTTTTCCGACTTCTCTCGAATATTCTTCCCAAGTGGAAGCCGGCATTTCCCTCTTCCATTTCGCTTCGATTTGTCTGCTTCGGATTAGTCCAATACATACAGTATTTACTCGAATATTATATTTTCCTAAATCTTTGCTCATCGCTTTTGTGAGTGCCATACCGGCAGAGCGGCTCACCATTGTCGGAAGGCTGTTTTCACCCGGTGTTTTTGCAATGGAAGCAGTCACATTGACGATTGCTCCACCTCCACTCTCTTTTAAATGTGGAAGTGCATATTTTGAGCAATGGATGGCACCGAATAATTTTAAATTCAAATCCGCATGCCATAATTCGGAATCCACTTCTTCAAAAGAATGGGCAGAGGATGTGCCGGCATTGTTCACCAGAATATCTAATCTTCCATAGTGGGATACCGTCTCCTCAATCAACCGTTTGCAATCCTCTTCTTTTGTCACATCCGCTGCAACCGTAAGAATCTCCTTACCGGTTTGGCCCTGAATCCATTCCTTTGCTTCTTTCAATGAATCCTTATTGCGGCCGCAAATGGCCACTTTTGCCCCCTCCTTGGCAAGTTGGAGGGCCGTATGTAACCCAATTCCTTTACTTGCCCCGGTGATGAGAGCAACTTTATCTTGCAAACCCAAATCCATTCATTCTTCTCCTTTACTTTTTTATGAATATTGTCCATGAAAAATAGAATCCCTTCAATGAATTTGTCAATGATTCATATTCAAAGGTTCAATTCTATTTATTCTTGCACGATGCGCTTTAGAATCTGTTCGTATCAAAAAAAATAAAACTGATTCTAAAGAAGAAATCCTTTAGAATCAGTTTTACATGGTGAATTAACACGAATATTTAAAATGTGTACCTACAATGATTAAAAGGATGAACAATACAACGATTAACGCAAAGCTGTTTCCACAATAGCTGTATCCTCCATAGCCATAGCCCATGAATAATCCCTCCCTCATTGATGGTACTCTAGTGTATGCTTTTATAAAGGAGGGTGTCAGGACAATAGCATAATTTCTATAATTTTTATCATTTTTGTATTTTGAATCGAAAACTTTTTTCAAACTTAAAATGCCCGCTATTAAAAGTTCTTTCTACAAAAGTGACGTTCCCTTCCCTATCAATCAACAATACTGTTGAACAACGGGTGCCGTAGTGTGGCAATTGAATAAACGCCGGGGATAAATT
The DNA here is from genome assembly GCF_038593265.1 of Ureibacillus sp. FSL W7-1570. Taxonomy (GTDB): domain Bacteria; phylum Bacillota; class Bacilli; order Bacillales_A; family Planococcaceae; genus Ureibacillus; species Ureibacillus suwonensis. The sequence goes on along the minus strand of NZ_CP151979.1, from coordinate 624,503 downwards.
TCTCTCCATTTCCAAACCGACACCTGTATCTGGCAACTCTTCATCCGGTGCGATTTCACGATCCATGACAATTTCAAATAATTCATCAATATCCACTTGTCCAGGATTATTTTTCAAATATTCAACCATTCGTTTTTTCCCTTTCACCACTTTCGGCCATGGAGTATTTAATGTATGATTGCTGACACTATGGACGCCGGGGAAAATCTCATTTTTTTCATCAAAAATATTATTATAATGCATTAAACGGTTTTGATCTCCGACGATTACGTTAAATCCTCCATAACAATCTTTCATTTTTGCCAATTCATCAATAAACTCGCTTGGATGAACGGATTCTTTCAAAAAATTTCTCACAATTTCCCCACGGGAACGCGGTCTTTTTGGTAAAGACGGATCGCGGAAATTCGTTAAGGCTGCGAATCGTCCGTTTTTTGATATTCCCAGCCACGTGCCCATTTCAAGCAGGTCCCTTCCCGCCAGAATCTCCGGTTCATCCTCCCAAAAATGGGCAGGTTCCGCCGGACGGTCATAAATTTCATCCCGATTTGCTACAACGATTAATTGAAATATTGGATGTTCCCCATATTGAAAATGAATTAAACACATACTCCCAACCCTTTTTTCATTATTTCTATCAATAGTTTATCATCGCTGGTCCCATTTCCCAAAGAAGAATGATAGCAGTCCGGTTCAATTTTTCTTCTTCATTTCTTCCAAGATCGCTTCCAAAATTTTATTTTTTCTTCTTAATGCGGAAACCACACTCACCATAAACCAAATGATCATCAAAGCTGGAACGACATAGAACAAAACGGATACGAATATTGACATTGCACTTCCCCCATTTCCATTTTTTATATACTTCGTGCGGCACACTTTTTATATAAACTGATCGATGCTACTATATTTCTTTATATGCGAATACAGTTCCATTTAACGATCATAGGCGGATGGTTTCTTTTTTTGTAGAAAGTATGAAGATAAAGTTGTTAAATTTTTCAATAATCCATCCCTATTTTATTCCAAATAATTTGTTTGGAAGAGGAACAGGGGTGTCCGGTGCCCCATTCCATCACTTGTCTTCGCATGGAACTGTTGTGAATGACATCCATTATTACATGCTTACTCCATATAGCTGTCCAGTACTTGCAACAAATGTGCATAAGCGCTTCCCGCCTTTAAGGCGGAGGCAACGGAAATCGCTTCATCCAATTGTTCATTGGTGATTCCAAGTTCCATAGAATTTTTCATATGGCGATCGGCCAAACCGGGACATTGGATTGCAAATGCCACTGCAGCTGCAATTAACTCTTTATAAGCCCGGCTTAAATGCCCCGCTTCCAGGACACTATGGGAAAAATCGGTATATCCTTGAGAAAATCCATTGTCTCTCATCTCATTGGAATTTGCGGCAACTCCCGCTTCCATTGCGGAAACCACAAACACGGCTTCCACCAGTTCTTCCAGGCTTGCACCTGCTCTTTTCGCTTTTTTTGTATGAACATCAATGCAATAAGGACACTTTGTTGCGTGGGCAATGGCGACAGCAAGTATTTCCTTTTCCTTCTTCGTCAAAGCTCCCGGTTTAAACACCTTTCTGTCGAATTGGGCAAATGCTTTGAATGGTTCCGGTACCAATTCTCTTAAATACTTCATCCCATGTTCTTTATTTTTTTCGTAATAACTGGCCATACTATTCCCCTTTACAAATCGTTTGTTATCCTAATAAATAAAATGTGGCATTTGTAAAAACCGTAAGTTTTTCAGTGAAATCGGCACGAATTTTATGGAATTCGGAAATTTTCACTATTTCTTTTAAAAATATTGTTCGATTTTCAAAAAAAGAGTATATAATCAAAATATATTGAAATATTCAAGGAGTGTTTGAAGTGAGTACAAATAAACGTGCATACAATTTTAATGCAGGACCATCCGCATTACCTCTTGAAGTATTGGAAAGAGCTCAAAAAGAATTGGTAGACTTTAATGGATCAGGCATGTCCATTATGGAAATGAGCCACCGCAGCAAAGACTATGATGAAGTTCATAACAATGCAATCAACCGATTGAAAAAAATCTTATCCGTTCCAGACAACTATGACGTGCTCTTCTTGCAAGGCGGGGCAAGCTTGCAATTTGCAATGGTGCCAATGAACTTTTTGACAAAAGACAAAACAGCAAGCTATGTGTTGACTGGTTCTTGGTCAGAAAAAGCTCATAAAGAAGCAAAACTTTTTGGTAATGCAGTGGTAGCAGCAAGCACGAAAGAAAATGAATATCGCAATATTCCGAACCTGGATGAAATTCAATTCAATGCGGACGATGCTTATGTTCATATTACTTCCAATAATACTATTTACGGCACTGAATGGAAAGAATTCCCTAATACCGGAGATGTTCCATTGGTTGCAGATATGTCCAGTGACATTTTATCCCGCCCAATCGATGTAAACCAGTTCGGCATCATTTATGCGGGAGCCCAAAAAAATCTTGGACCATCCGGGGTTACTGTAGTCATTATCCGCAAAGACTTGATTGAAAAAGCAAATACAGATATTCCGACAATGTTAAAATATAAAACACATGCAGATAAAAACTCTTTATACAATACTCCTCCAACATTCGGCATTTATATGTTGGGCGAAGTGTTGCGTTGGGTTGAAGAACAAGGCGGCCTTGAAGCCATTCAACAACGCAATGTGGAGAAAGCGAAATATATTTATGATGTGATCGATGAAAGCAACGGATTCTACAAAGGACATGCAGAACCAAACAGCCGTTCACTTATGAACATCACATTCCGTTTGGCTGATGAAGAATTGGAAAAACAATTCCTGGCTGAAGCAAAAGCGGCTGGTTTCGTAGGACTAAACGGCCACCGTTCCGTTGGAGGATGCCGTGCTTCAACTTACAACGCTGTGCCTGTGGAAGCTTGCATCGCTTTAAGAGATTTCATGTACGATTTCCAAAAGAAACATCAATAAAAGAATGACAAAGGGGCATCAATGATTGATGCCTCTTTTTTTATCGAATCGGCAAACCAATCAGAACCTGAAATGTTAAAAAAAGAAAATTTTATCCCCTCTTTTGGGAATAGTTATCTTTAAGGGCTCGCTGAAGCAATGCAATCGAACGGTCAAGATCCGCTTTCACCGTATCTTTATAAGCTTTCACTTTCTCCCGGTCACCAATTCGATAGATATACAATGTTTGCATCTCTGCACCTTCTTTAATTATCGGTTCCCTCGTGACATATCCATCTTTCAGCAACTCATGAAGGGATTTATACACTTCCGATTTGGTCGGTTTATAACCAAGATCTTTAAAATAATTTTGCAGATTTTCAAGAATTTGAAGACCATACAGCCTTCCCTTCTCTGCTTCATGAAGCATGTACAGTTTCAAAAAAGCCCGCTGTTTTATGATGAAGGTATTCTTCCTCATTCATTTACAACTCCTTAAGTGCTGTACGTGGATTGATAGGTTTTTATGAAAATACATGGCGCGAGAATTTTTTGTCCAAGATGGTTTAATTAGAACCATGTTTAATTAGAATATATAATAGACAAATAAATTTTGCAAAGTATTTGTGAAAATTCACATGCAAGTGCGCTTTATGAATCCTTCATAATAAGATGAAAAATGAAAAAGACTGTTGGATATATTTTCCAACAGTCTTTTCTTTGATGAAGTTTGTTAGATTAATTAATAAGCTCTACCGAACCAAACAGTATGTTTTGCTTCTTTTCCGCATGTGATGCAAGTATGTTTCGTTGTTGGCGGATTAAACGGAATATTGCGCGATGTGAATTTCGTTTCTTCCTTCACTTTCGCTTCACATGCATCGTCGCCGCACCAACCGCCAAGAATCCAACCTGGGATCGTACCGTTTTTCTCACAATTTGTGATATGTTCTTTTAATTGGTCTAATGTATCAATATCTGTATGAGAGTTTGCATCGCGGAATGCTTTTGCTTTTTCATATAGACGTTGTTGCATTGTTTCCAATTCTTTTTCCACCGCTTCCACAACGGATTCAATGGAAACAGTGATTTTTTCATCTTCATCGCGGGCTTTCAAGATGACTTGATTGTTTTCCAAATCGCGAGGTCCAAGTTCAATACGGACTGGCACTCCTTTTAATTCCCATTCATTGAATTTAAATCCTGGAGATTGGTCTGAATCGTCGATGCGTACACGAATTCCTTTTTCTTTTAAAGCTTTTTGGATTTCTTCCAATTTTTCGATGATGGCAGGCGTTTTTTTCCATGGGCCGACAGGAATTAAGATCACTTGTGTCGGTGCAATTTTTGGAGGAAGAACCAATCCTTTTTCATCCCCATGCACCATAATGACCGAACCGATCAAACGTGTTGACGTACCCCATGAAGTTGTATGAACATGAACGTGTTTGTTTTCACGGTTCAAATATTTAATGTTGAACGCTTCTGCGAATTTTGTACCTAAATAGTGGCTTGTCCCGGCTTGTACGGCTTTTCCGTCTTTCATCATCGCTTCGATGGAGTAAGTATCCACAGCGCCGGCGAAGCGTTCAGATGGCGTTTTTTGTCCATCATACACCGGAATCGCCAATACGTTTTCTACCACATCTTTATAGATATTGAGCATTTGCATCGTTTCTTTTCGTGCATCTTCTTCATTTTCATGAGCTGTGTGCCCTTCTTGCCACAAAAACTCGGAAGTGCGGATAAATGGAAGAGTTTTCTTTTCCCAACGGAATACGTTTGCCCACTGGTTGATCAGTACAGGGAGATCACGATAAGATTTGATCCAGTTGGAATATAAATAACCAATCATTGTTTCGGAAGTAGGACGGAGCGCCAAACGTTCTTCCAATTTTTCCCCTGCCGCTTCCGTCACCCATGGAAGCTCCGGAGAAAATCCTTCCACGTGTTCTTTTTCTTTTTGGAAGAAAGACTCAGGAATCAGCATTGGGAAATATGCATTGCGATGCCCTGTTTCCTTGAAACGCCGGTCCATTTCCGACTGAATATGTTCCCAAATTTCATATCCATCCGGTTTGAATGCGATACAGCCGCGCACTGGCGTGTAATCCATCAAATCCGCTTTTTGAATTGTGTCAATATACCACTTTGTAAAATCATTCGTTTGTTGTGACATAGTCATCCTCCTCGCAACAAAATAGCGTAAAGATGCCCGCCTTTGGACGCCTTTACGCTGAATAGTCGTGTAACCACCAAAAGACATATGGAATCATTTTGACCATCAATTAATATTCATGGTTCCCGGTGGCGATATAGCTCTCAGCGAATGCTATTTATTCCATTCACACTTTGGATTGTTTTGTATACGAATATCTATTTCTAATATAATGTACCAAATTCAAGCAATAAATACAATTCCTATATAAAAATTTACATATAATTGTTCCGTTGATATTTGCGGCAAATGCTCCTAATGAAGGTCATATCCCATAAATAATAAGGGATATAACCCGAAAGAATTTTCAAAAAAAATAGAGTAATGTAATAAATTTCTCAAAAAAAATTATTATAAATCAATCGAAAATTGATATTTTTTTGATATCTCCTTCCATAATCCATCTATTATGATAGAAAATAATTCGGAAAAAATATTTCAAAAATCCTAAAATCCATTCTTTTATTAATACTCAAAGTTTACTGAGAAATTAGACAACCTCCCCTTTTTTTACTAATATTAAGTTTGTTGAAAATAATAAAATGGAGGTTGCAAAATGAAAGTTTCCATACGATGGAAAATTATTGTGGTAGTGCTCCTGATTATCATGATAGGACTTGGTGCCCTATCCACCGCCAGTTCCATCCTAATTTCATCGAAAACAGAAGAAACGGTCATTGATCAAAGTGAGAACCTTGTCAGTGAGTTGACCAATTCAATCTCAAATTTTATTGATGGTTATGAAAAAAGCATTTTAAAAATCACTTCAGACCAGGATGTCAAAGATTACTATCATCATTCAACAACCTATAATGATGAAGGGGATCAGGTATTCCGTCAACAATTGAAAAAATATTTGGACATTTATGATTCCGCCGCAAACATTTACTTTACTGATGGCAATAAAATTATTACGGAGCCTCATTTTGACGAAATTTTTGATTTGGATGTGAATTCCCGCGCATGGTATACGGAAGCAAGAAAAAATCCGGATGAAGTGTTATGGTCACCACCGTATGTGGATGCCCAATCGGGAGAATATGCCATTGCCGGGTCAAAAGCGGTGAAAGAAGGAAATGAAGTCATCGGCGTTTTGGGAGTTGACATATTATTATCCAGTTTAACAGAGGAAATTTCAAAAATAGATTTGGGGTTTGAAGGATATCCGATTGTGTTGGATTCTTCCGGCATGGCAATCGTCCACCCGACACAAACAGGCGATGATTTGAGTTCTGTGGGATATGTGGAAGAAATTCTGAAGGATGAAAAACAAAAAGACGCAATAAAAACGAAAATAGGAGATCAACAATCTGTTGTCGTTTATGAAAAAATTCCTTCATTAGGCTGGACTGTCGGCGCCGTTTATAATGTGGACCAATTGCATAACACCGCCAAAAGCATACAGCATATGATTATTTTGTTTGCTTTGATGATACTTGTGGCAACTGCGATCATTCTGTATTTCACAATCACAAAAACGATTAAACCGCTACATACATTGAGCTCTTCCATGGAAAAGGTTGCACAAGGCGATTTAACTGTACATATCGATACGAAAAGAAATGATGAAATCGGCCAATTAGCCCAGCATTTCAATAAAATGCTAAAAGAAATGAAAAAAATCATCGGGGTTGTTCAAGAATCATCCCGGCAAGTCGAAGACCGTTCCCATCATTTGAGCGCCCTTGCGGAAGAAACGAATGCATCCAGTGTTGAAGTGACAAAAGCGGTAAGAGACATTGCCATCGGAGCAACTCAATCAAGTGAAAATGCGGATCAAGTTACAGTATCCTCAGCAAAATTGGGAGAAAAAATCAACCAAATGACGGAACAATCAAAAGCGCTCAAAGGAATTACAAATGAAGCCAACGATCTGAATCAAGAAGGGCAAGATAAAATGTATAGCTTATTGAATTCCTTTGAAAACTCGAAAGCGGAATTGGAGAATATGGCCCGCGCCGTAACTTCCCTTGAGGGAAAAATCGAAGCCATTGAATCGATTATGGATACCATCTCTGAAATCTCTGAACAAACAAATCTTCTCGCTTTAAATGCGAGCATTGAGGCGGCCCGTGCCGGGGAACACGGTAAAGGATTTGCCGTTGTGGCCGATGAAGTCCGGAAACTTGCGGAACAATCCGCAAAAGCGACAGAACACGTCAAATCGACCATCCAACAATTGCAACAGGAAGCAAATACGGTTGTCGATGAAATGAATGAAATGCAAGAGACTTTCAAAGATCAGGAAAAAGTGGTTGAAGATACAGGAAACCTATTCCAGAACCTTTCAACGTTGATTCAAAATATGGAAAATACATTCAAAAACGTGATTGAAGAAATAGACGGCATTATCAAATACAAAGACCGTGTCGTTCAAACGATTGAAGAAATGTCCATGACGGCTCAATCAACGGCTGCAGCTTGCGAAGAAGTAAGCGCGGCAAGCGACGAGCAGCTAAATGCCATCCATTCAGTGGCTGAAGCTTCCGAAGAACTGAACCATTTAAGCAAAGAGTTATCGGAAACCGTAAGCAAATTTAAAATTTAATCAAAAAAATGGGCTGACTGGAATCCAGTCGGCCCATTCATTGTTTCCAAATCATTTATGCATCTTCTTGAGTTTCCAAGCGTTTGCCGAAGATCAGCTTCAATAACGGCGGAGTAACCAAAGTAGTAATGATGATGACGACAATCATGGCTCCATAGAACTCATGGGATAATATGCCGCCAGACAGTCCGATGGAAGCCAAAATTAACGCCACTTCCCCGCGGGAAATCATTCCTGCGCCAATGCCCGCAGAGGATTTCCATCCAAATCCGCAAACTTTTGCCCCAAGTCCGCAGCCAATAAATTTGGAAAGCACAGCAATCAATGAGAAGACAATGATAAATACGATTTGATCCCCTATACCATCAAAGCTCATTGGCAATCCGATGTTGATAAAGAAGAACGGAACAAATATGCCATAGGCAATCGGGGAAATCCCGTGTTCAATTTCTTTTGCATATTTTGTTCTGCTGATGGCAACCCCCATGAAATATGTACCAATGATTCCTGATACACCGAGGAAATCAGCGAAATACGCCGCAGCGAATAATAAAATCAATCCGGCTGTAACAACCGGTTCTGTAATCTGCATGCCTCCAAACAGATGCATGAATTTTGGAACAATATATTTTCCAACAATGTAAATGATGATAAAGAAAATAATTTGTTGGGCAACGACCCATGCGATATTTGTATCCGTCCCCATAAAGAAGCCGATGGCAACCGCGATGAGAATGACAACGATGACATCATCCAATACCGCTGCCCCAAGCAGAGTCGCACCTTCCCTGCTGTTCAACCAGCCGATTTCCCGCAATGTTTGAACGGATATACTTACGCTAGTTGCAGCGAGCAATAACCCTAAGAATACACCCTCGGATGTAGGGATATGGAATAGAGGAGATGCAGCCCATCCCATGATGATCGGCATAACCACCCCTAAAACGGCTACAAGGGTTGCCGCCTTCATATTTTTGTTCAAACTCTCCAAATCCGTTTCAAGTCCGGCGAGGAACATCAATAATAAAACGCCGATTTCACTGAAAACATGAATCAGTTCCGTTTGCTCAATCCAACCGAGAACAGCTGGACCCAGGATAATCCCGGCAATGATTTTTCCGAGGACGGACGGTTGACCAAAGCGAAGGCTGATTTGACCCGCTATTTTGGCAACAAGCAGCACGAGAACAATCTGTAAAATAAAGTCAAAAACATCCACCTTTGTAACCCCCTGTTGTCAATTTTCTATGAAAGGAAGCCAAAAAAAGACATGGTGGAGCCCTGTTGACAGACTCCACCATGTTTCCGCTCCCTATTTAATTACGAATTCAATTATAATCGAATTTTATTATTGTGTAAATTCCTTTTTTTCAGTTTATTTAAAATTCCTTTATTTCCCTTTTAATAATTGCACGGTTTTATGCCGATCATCGCTTTCGCAAATGGAGGAAATCACCGCCACCCCATCCGCTCCGGCTTCTTTCACTTTTTGTGCGTTCGCTGGTGTGATGCCGCCAATTGCCACAATGGGGAAATTCGGATACATTTCACGAGCCTTCCTTAAAAATGTCACTCCCGCAGGCTTTTTTGCATCCGGCTTTGATTTCGTTTCATAGATTGGACCGATGCCCACATAATCGGCGCCGCTTTGGACGGCTTTCACCAATTCTTCTTCATTGTGGACGGAAACACCGATAACTTTATTTTGAAACTTTTCCCGAATTTCTTGGATCGGTGTATCGTCTTGTCCCACATGAACACCATCGGCATCAATTTTTAACGCAAGTTCCACATCATCGTTAATGATAAAAGGCACCTGATACTGTTTGCATAAGGATTGGCATTCCCTGGCAAATTGTTCAAGCTCCCCACCGGTTAACGGTTGTTTCCCTTTTTCTCTCAGTTGAAAAAAAGTAATTCCCGCTTGCAATGCATCTTTCAATACTTCAAGGGGATGTTCGCTCTTGCAATTTTCCGTTCCCATAATGAAATAAACCGCCAACTCTTTTCTATTCAATGATTTCCACCTCCGCTTCATATCCCAACCGATGGGCAAAGTGATTCGTCGGTCCATGGCCATGGCCGATATTGAGCGGATTTTCGATTGCCCCTTGGACAAATTTTTTCGCTTCAATAATGGCTTCCTTCAAAGACAGCCCTCTTCCCAAATGGGCGGTAATGGCTGCCGAAAAAGTGCATCCTGTCCCATGGGTATGTTTCGTATTGATTCTTTTTGATCTCATTTTGAATGAAGACCCGTCTTTGAAAAACACCGTATCAACCGCGGATGGCCCGTCCAAATGCCCCCCTTTCATGACGACGCAATCAACTCCAAGCTGCAAAATCTTCTCCGCCGCTTCCCGGATCTCTTCCGCAGTATGAATGTTCATGCCGGTGATGGTTTCCGCTTCCGGGATGTTTGGGGTGACAATGTTCGCAATCGGCAGCAATTCCTTTTTCATGGCCCGCACGGCATCTTCTTGCAGCAACGCTTGTCCGCCCTTCGCAATCATAACCGGATCGACAACGATTTGAACTTCTTGATCCCTCAAGCTTTTCGCGATTCTTTGAATAATATCCGCAGAAAACAACATTCCCGTTTTCAAGGCTTTTACATCAAAATCTTCGAAAACCGCCTTCATTTGAAGTTCGACAAAATCAGGAGTTGTTGGATAAATCCCTTCCACCCCCAACGTATTTTGGGCTGTCAATGCCGTAATGACGGATGTGCCAAAAACCTTCAGCTCCTGGAATGTTTTCAAATCCGCCTGAATGCCGGCGCCTCCACCGCTGTCCGAGCCTGCAATCGTCATAACGATATTCATTATAATTCACCTCTTGAAATTTGATGTAGACCGTTTATGATTTCCACTTGGAATGAACCAAGGTATTTTTCTTTCGAAGCAAATTCGGCCACTTTTTTATAATCGGCCAACACGTTCCGGATATTTTCGAGTCTGTCCCCTTCCAAACATAATGCTCCCGCGCAAATGGCGCTCAATAAACAGCCCGTCCCCGTCACCTGCGTCATCCACTCATGGCCGCCGCGGACAAAAAGAATCCATTCCCCATCCGTTACAACATCTTCTTTTCCTGAAACCGCAACCATTGTTCCAAATTTCTTGGCCGTATCCTTTGCCACAAGGACAATATCCATCTCCCCTTCTCCGCTGTCCACACCTTTTGCCTGCCAATCGATTCCGGCGATTGCAGCCAATTCACCGGCATTGCAACGGATTAAATCAAACTTGATTTCTCTCAACAGATTTTCAGACACCTCTTTACGATATTTCGTGGCACCTGCCCCCACCGGATCCAATACAACCGGAATATTCAATTCATTCGCTTTTTTTCCGGCTAAAAACATGGCTTCCACTGAATTTTTATTCAATGTGCCAATATTGATTAACAATGCATCGGCAATCGATGTCATATCTTCAACATCCAATGGCTCATCCGACATGACAGGTGAAGCGCCGATGGCAAGCAAGCCGTTTGCCGTAAAATTTGTCACCACGGTATTGGTAATGCAATGAATCAATGGATTCTTTTGTCTGATTTTGTATAAGCTCATTTGTTTTCTCCTTTCAATCCGGATTAATCTTTTGAAACTTAAAAATGCTCTTTTGCACGGCGCAAAAGAGCATTGAAAAGACTGCAAGTATCTTCAATTGCTCCCTACGGCAGTGCTAACTGCATCAGGTTCAAAGGGTTAGGTGTTTCCACCTTCTCAGGCACCAGGCCACCCCTGCAATTTCCAAAATTCCCTATGTAATTAAAAAGCTCTCCAAATATTGGAGAGCAAAAATACACAATATCCATCTATGAATTCATGTATTGCTCCCTACGGCAGTACTGGCTGCATCCGGTTCAAAGGGTTAGGTGTTTTCACCTTCTCAGGCACTCGGCCACCCCTGCAAAAAAACATAATAATTCTGTTGTTTCCTACATTATACCATATGGATTTTTCAATTTTACATGATTTTATAAAACTAACAAACTTGGTTATTTCGATTCATTTATTCATTGCAGTTCGATTTTCCCGTCTATTTCGATATCATCCAAAGCTTGGTTTGCCAACCGGTCCGCTTCTTCATTTTCTTTTCGGGAAACCGGTTCAAATTCGGGTTTGATGCCAAGCCGGTTCAAATATTCATCAATTCGATCCGCCCAATTCATCAACTCTTTTTCATAAACCGGCCATTCACCGCTCATTTGATTGATCACCACTTGCGAATCGCCGATAAATCGGACCGTTTGGTGATGGACGCCAAGAGACTCCAATTCTTGGACAGAAAAATGAAGCGCTGCGTATTCCGCTTCATTATTGGAAGAAAGACCATCCAAAGTCAAATTTTTCCGCAACCGATATTTCTTTCCGTTTTGCTCAAAATAAATGACACAACCCAACCCGGATATGCGGCTTTCAAGATTAAATCCGCCATCAAAATAAACCGTCACATTCGAAGGTTCCGTTTCCATCTCTTTTATATATTTTTTTATTTCTTTCAATGTCCAAGTCGAATCATGTTCATCCAAAAAAAGAATGTTTTTTGTTCTTCCGGTTTTCATCAGCTCTTCCGCGACGGAAAGTGCGTGGGCTGGAGGCATTTCTTCCGAACGAAAAACCGTTTCCACACCCTTGTGGTGATACGTCCATTCGATTGTGATTTTCAAAAAGACCCCTCCCTTTTCCCTATTTTCTACAATAGTATTTTCAATTGGACGACAAAGATACGAAATATCCTTTCCCCGCCTTCATATGTTCACCAACGAGTTATTGACATTCTTCGACTTAGATATAAAATGAAAGTAGGAATTTGTATATAATTGTAACCCTTTTTCTATATTTATAGGAAATTTCGTTTATTTTTTTTTACAAGATATTAGGAGATGATATTTTGGCTAATGAAATGGAAAAAAAGAGATTGGGATGGTTTAAAAATCCTTTATCGAATCAGAGTGAGATGGAACAACGGGAAGAATCTCCCGAAATGGTTGTAGAAGATTTGCCTGCAGAAAATGAAAAAGTGGAAGAACAAGAAACGGTTCAACCGATTAAAGCTGAAGAAGAGTCTTTCATTTTTTCAAGGGATCAGCAAGACAAAGTGGCAATGGATGTCATTGTTTCAATTGAAAATATCATTAAAGACCGCCAATTGCTTTCCTATAAATATAATGCGCTGGTAGAACAATTGGAAAATGCGAACCAAATCATCAATCGCCTAAAGCGCGATCAATTGAAAAAAGATCAAATCATCCAGGAAAAAACAAAGGAAATTCGGGACTTGGAAATCAGCTTGACCAATAAGCAAATGAGCTATGATCAATTGCTTGAAGACTATAAAGAATATCAGCTGAAACACAATTTGGAATATGACAAATTGACGAACCAGCTGGAAACCGAAAAAGCGAAATACAATAAACTCTTTGAAGAATCTGCAAGAATCCAATCACAACAAGTACAAAAAATTAATGAACTGGAAGAGCGCATCCGTACACTAGAGATTGAAAATCAAAGATATTTGGAACAATATGAAAAAATTGTTGAAGAAAAGGCGCAACTAATGAAAACAATCTCAGATTTTACAGAAAGAATGTCTTTCTCCTTTTCACCAAAACAAAACGATTAAATGCCCTATTTACTTTTTCCCAGGAGAAAGGAGTAAGGAATGTCTGTCCATAATGTTAAAATTCTCGAATTGTTGTCGATTCATGAAGTTAACGGATATAGCTTGCTTAAATTGAAAGTCTTTTCTTTCAAAGATCAAATGGAACTTTACTGGCTTATCGATCATGAAACCGGCAATGCCTTGCAAGAGATTTGCAAATTCCGTGGTGCCGAGCGCTACCGTTTATCTTTGCAGACCTCTTTCAATGCCCAAACGCAACGGTATACCAGTTTTGTGACAAAAACCTACCGCGATTCGAGCCAAAAAATGAACTTCCACTGTTCAGCCAAGTTCCATCGGCAGCTGGAAAGAATAAAAAATTGCCAAAGTATTACAAGTTTATTGTCTTTTGATTTTTTATTCCCGAATTTGCCGAAGGAAGAAACCCTCAATGTGCTGGAAAATGTCGAAGAGGATATCCATGATTCAACCGGGACTGCCTCCGATGTTGAGGAAACTGCCCTTGTTGAGGAAACAATCGAAGCAATCGCTGATTCAAATGATATTCAGAATGAAACCGAAATCAAAGAGGAAACGGTTGAATCGGAAATTCTTACGGAAGAAGAGGAAAAAATTTCAGTCGATCCGGAAGAAAAGATTGAAGATTCCGGTGTTCAAGATAACATACCTGAAAAGGATTCGGTGAATGAACCGGCAAAAGAACAGAAGTCTGATTCTGTTGCCCATACATACATATTTTCGAAGCTGCCGCAATTGAAAAGGCGATTCCGTTCCAATAAAGGATTCCCCCAACATCTATTGACCGCTTCATTAATATGCGCGATCTTATTGATTGTTTTTATTATTATTTTTGACGTTTTATCCAGTCCAAAATCCAAAACCGTTGAAAATGCCGATTCTTCATCCACAATTAGCGAAGACAATTCAAGTACCGCCGATGAAAGTACCGATCCATCAGAGGGTGGCATACCTTCACTTCAGATTGATGACTTTTTGACTTTCAGTATTCCGGATGGTAATGTTGCATTGACGTTTAACGACGGTCCAACTAAATATACACAGGCGATTGTGGATGTATTAAAGGAAAAAGAAGTGGGCGGAACATTTTTCTTCATTGGTTACAATGTCCAAAAACATCCGGACATTGTTGAGTATGTTCATACCAACGGGTTTTCCATCGGCAGCCATTCAATGACTCACGCAGCCATGAATGAGCAAACGTTGGAGGAACAACAATATGAAATCAGCGAATCCAAAAAAGTCATAGAAGAAATCATCGGCCAGCCGGTAAAATTTTTCAGACCGCCAAACGGTTTAATCAACGAAACGACCCAAGCGGCGGCGGAAAAAGAACAAACCCAAATCATTTTATGGAATCTTGATCCAAGGGATTGGGAATCGGAAAAAGCGGAAGAAATTGTGGAAAAGATAAAAAGTGAACCGACATCCTCTTCGATTATTACTTTTCATGAATCGGCACAAGTCGTTGAGGCGTTACCAACCATTATCGATTATTTAAAACAACAAAATCTAAAAATTGTCAATTTGCAATAAGAAAAAGCTTGGGCCTGAGAGACATTTCAGGCTCAAGCTTTTTCATTTTGGAATTGAACGGATGAAGTTCGTGTATATATCACTTTACAGAAATCTTGATAATCTCCCTGCCATTTGCCGGTTGTAGCGGGCGGTTATTATTGCCATAAAATTTGCTGAATAAGGCGATCTGATCCTTGGAAAATTCAATAGGATTTTCAAATATAATCCACCGGACCCCCTCTGTACATGGCGGAGTCGTCAATGACCCCTCATAATAATAAGCTGTTTTTTCTTCGGGGATGAATTGCAAAAGATTGAAGGCTTCATATTCTTTTTCTTTCAATGTTTCATCCTTTAAAAATTTCCATACTTCTTTTATCATATCGTTTTCTTTGCCCGATTGAATAAAAACCGCTACGACTGCCAGTTCCCCTTTTTCATTTTTATGGACTAGATGCAATTCCATGTCATGGCTTTGACCTTCTATCTGATGCTCGCTTGGCTGGTGGAAATGGAATGATTCGAATTTGTATTGCTCGTTGTCGATCGTAATAAAATTCAAATTGGATTTTGAAACAGCTTCCAACGTATGCTTTTGTTTTACCAGCCCCAGCTGTTCCTCGCCATAAGAAAATCGGATGCTTGGAGCTTGTTTGCGGACGACATCAGCCGATTCAATTTGGATTGGCGATTGCATCGTCCCCTTTTCACAGGCTTTTTCCTCAGCGTATACCGTTTCATCTTCGAAATAGGATACTTCCTTTTTGGTGATTGTTTCTTCATGGTTTCCAGTCAGTTGTTTTGGCGACGTCATTTGATGAGAAAAATACGCCGTTGCGCTTAAAAATGAAAAGAACGTCAAAAGGAGGATTAAATGTCTGATTTTCATCGGGATTTCCTTTCATTTTTTGTTATTTAACTTAACCAGAATCTTTCCTTTTTTATACTTCCAACCTTTTACTTTTCAATAAAAAAGTGCTGGTTTACTCACCAACACCTTCGTTTTTATATAAAGTGACTTGATTTCGTCCATTATTTTTTGAATGATACAATGCTTCATCCGCCATTAAAATGAGATCGTTTGGATTGGATCCTTTCTTCGGTACGACAGTGGCTACACCGACACTCACCGTAACAAATTCATGGGTAGGAGATGATTCATGGGGCAGCTTTAATCCGAGAACATCCTTCCGAATTTCCTCCGAAAGTTTTTCCGCTTCATGTTCATTGGAGGAATTCAAGAGCAGACAAAATTCCTCTCCTCCATATCTGCATACAATTTTATCCGGAAACTGATTATGCTGTTTCAAACAGTCGGCTATTTTTTGCAAGCATTCATCCCCCTTGACATGACCATATGTATCATTAAACTTTTTGTAATGGTCAATATCCAAGAGAATAAGGGAAATCGGCTCTGAACGCGCTATCGCCCTTTTCCATTGCTCCTCTATATGTTGATTGAAGTATCTCCTGTTATATAGTCCCGTTAATGCATCCATATTGGCTATATATTCCAAAGATTGTATGTTATTGGCCAGTTGGCTGCGCATAATATCAATGTTTCCAATTAATTCGGATAATTCATCCCGTTTTTTATATGCGGGGACATTTTTTGTAAAATCATGCTCCGTATAAGCTTTCACACTGTTGCTTAATTGAATGATCGGTTGGATGACCTTTTTTAATATTATAATTTCGATGATGACAGCAACAACAATGGTGAAGAAAACGGCAATGACGACGGAAATCAGGATTGTATTGATCTTTCTTCTCATTGTGTTTCTTACAATGGTTCTTTGTTCTTCCACCAACCAATAATACTCGCTGTACATTTGCCGAAATTCTTCCAATGCTTTTTCGCTTTGTTGCAGCAATGCCGTGTTGACCCCTTGATCTTTATCAGTCAAAAAAATGAGCGGGGCGATCAGCTCATCTTGTATGTATTGTCCCTTTTCCACGAATTCATCCGTTTTATGTACCAATAGAGGAAAAATCTTCGTTTGCATCCGAATGTCTTCCGCATTCTTTTTATATTTTTCCACTCCAAGATCATATGTATCCAAATAATATGTGTCGCCCGTTATACAATATCCCCTTTGCCCGATGATTTGATCATTGACTGCCTGATAAATTTGAGTGGCGGTTTCATCGATCGCATCCAATGAACGTTGCCCTTTAATATTTTCATTTAAAAACAGGCGAATCGAGATAATCGCCAGTAATATAATAATAAAAATAATGCTTGCTGTTACAATGATGGAATGCAACAAACGCGTTCCCAATTTCCCTAATGTTCTATCCTTCACCCTTGTGCATCTCCTCTTTCCCAACCACTGACCAATAGGTAACATTTATTGTATTGCACTATATTTTACCGTACAACAATCTATATATTTTATCAAGTATTGAAAAAATTTATCAATAAAAAAGCCGTATCTATATTGATACGACTATTTCAGATAAAACAGCCCCCCGCTGACGATTTCAATTTTGATTCTCGGCTGAAACCGTTCTTCCAACGCTTTTTTCTCAATCTCATAAATTTCAGGTTTTTCTTCAACACCGACATAAAAGTGATCCAAAATTTCTTGTTCCCTTTCCCATCGTTTTTTCGCCTCATCCGCCCACGTCATATCATCATTGGCAATATAGTTTTCAATGGCTGTCTCCAATCTTTCAATCGCTCTCATCGGCGAAACGATATAAGGAAGGCAATAGGCGTTTCTCGGGAGTTCATTCGTCAACTTCAGTCCAATCAATAAGTCTTGAAAATTGCTTTTGACGCTTCCATGAATCAAATTGATCCCCAAAGAAAATAGCATTTCCTTTGTCTGATCCGTATGATAAGAAACTTTAAAATTCGCGCCAATCCATGGAAACAAGCTGGCCCCTTCTTCATTTTCATACAGTTGGACAAAGGAACCCAAATCTTTTGTCGCCTGAAATATTTGATACATCCTCGTCGAACCATAATGAATATATTCGCCACGGATCTCTTGATTTTCCGGCCTTTTCGTTATGAAGGTCACCTTTAAAGGGTTGGGTTGTGCCTTTGTGCTTTCAACAAATTGCCAATAAAAAGGGCGATTCATGATTCGCTTATCGATGTCGGAGGTTAACTGTACCGTCAGATGATTGGGTGTATCCTCCAAAATTTCGCAATCTGTTACACTAAAAAAAGTCCGCAAATAGTCATGGATTTGCTCTGCTAACATCTTTCAGCCCCTTTCAAGATGATGGTTCAGGTGAATCCGAGCTGGTCTTCCAAGCCATAATCCTCGAAATGGAAATTTGATACAAAGTTAGGAGAATTGTATATTCGTTCTTCCACTTTGTTCGTTAAAATATCGTCCAAGTCCCCTACAATTTTTTCAAATACATCGATTTTGTTCGTCAATAAATCGATGATCCGGTCTTCTATCGTGTTTTGAATGGCAAGATTATAAATATATACATCCGATTGTTGGCCAAATCGGTGCACACGGCCGATTCGCTGCTCAATTTTCATCGGATTCCATGGCAAATCAAAATTGATGACATGATGGCAAAATTGCAGGTTGATCCCTTCCCCGCCTGATTCCGTTGCGATGAGCACATCCGCATAATCCTGGAACAATTTTCTCATCCAATCCCGCTTATTTTTGCTGAATTTTCCATTAAACAGGACACTTTTGATCCCTTTTTGATATAAATACCATTGCAAATAAAGTTGGGTGGCACGATATTCGGTGAAGATAATGACCTTCTCTTTTGCTTTTTGAATGATTTCGTAAGTTTTTTCCGCCTTTGAATTGACATCCAATTGGGACATTTTCTCTATGATTTCATCAATATATTCCCTTTCTTCCCGCGACTGCACTTTTTCTTTCAGTTTGATCAATGTTAAATAAGCCGCTTCTTTGCTGGAACACATTTCTTTTAATAAGGTGGTCATGACAAAGGAATTGCTGTATAGATTTATCCGTTCTTTTAGATGCTCGATCATTCCGTAGACCTCTTGTTCCTCTTCCGTCAATTGAATCGGAATCGTTTCGACATGTCTGCCCACCCATTCAATGCCCGTATCTTGTCTGCGGTTCCGGATCATCACCTGATTCACCAGTTCTTTTAAATATTCGTCTTCCTGTAAACCGTTTTTCCCTTTTCTAAAATAGGCCTGGAAACTTTCGATGTTTCCTAAATGCCCAGGTTTTAACAAGGATACAAGATAGAAAATCTCGAAAATATTATTTTGAATTGGGGTTGCCGTCAACAGCAGGCAAAACTTCTTTTTTAATCCCTGTACAAATTGGTACGTTTGGGTTTTGTTGTTTTTTAATTTATGGGCCTCATCAATAATAATCATATCATAATCCTGTTCATAAATTTTTTCCCGATATGGACTGCGTTTTGCCATATCCATGCTCATCACGACAAAATCATATTGTTCAAAAGGCACGTTCTTTTTCCGGCATCCAATGGCAGGAATGGAAAATTTCCCGTTCAATTCATCGACCCACTGGGTAAGCAAAGATGCCGGCACCAATATTAATGCCTTTTTTACAAGCCCCCTTAAAATGTATTCCTTCAAAATCAAACCGGCTTCAATGGTTTTACCGAGAC